>JAAXUD010000177.1 GCA_013336205.1 Lentimicrobium sp.
TTGAACTTTGGCATGTAAAGAAAATAATTTCGGTTTGAGGTGCAAAGTTAACAGGAAGTTCTGATTATTGAACTGAGACTAATAGAGAATGGTTAAGATCAAAAGACTATTTTTTTTGATATAAACGATAAAAGATACAGTTCCGGTTTTCATCTTATTTCTATCACCTCCAATTAGTACTTTTTTAGAAGAAAGGCTGTTAAATCAGACTTATTCCCTTCATCTGAATGTGGCAATCAGGCCAGTCAGAATTAATCCCGGGAAAAGTCAGGTTTTCCAGGAGGCTTCATGCATTTAAATACATGATAAGCGCACAAATAACATATCAGTAAATAAAGAAACCCCGGATGTTTGCACAAACGGGGCTATAAAAAAATTCAGCGGGTTTTAAAAAGCTATGATTACAGGGCTTCCTGCTTCAATGCAGCTCTCACCAAGCCTTCAAGTTCTTCGGCAAGTTCAGGATTATCCTGAAGAAGTTTCTTGACTGAATCACGACCCTGACCAAGTTTGGTATCGCCATAGCTGAACCATGATCCGCTTTTCTTAATAATATTACGATCGACACCCAGGTCAATAATTTCGCCCAACTTTGAAATGCCTTCGCCATAAATAATATCAAATTCACCCTGGCGGAAAGGTGGGGCTACTTTATTTTTCACCACTTTTACCTTCACACGGTTCCCGATTACAGTTTCGCTGTCTTTAATCTGACTAATCCGTCGGATATCCAGGCGAACAGAAGCATAGAACTTAAGTGCGTTACCTCCGGTAGTAGTTTCAGGATTGCCAAACATTACACCTATTTTCTCCCGCAACTGGTTAATAAAGATGCAACATGCACCGGTTTTGCTGATGGTAGAAGTGAGTTTACGCAAAGCCTGGGACATAAGCCGGGCCTGAAGACCAACTTTTGAATCACCCATCTCCCCTTCTATTTCACTGCGTGGTGTCAGCGCTGCAACTGAGTCAATAACAATAATATCGATTGCACCGGAACGGATTAGATTTTCAGTAATTTCAAGGGCTTGCTCTCCATTATCTGGTTGAGAAACAAGCAGTTCGTCAATATTAACGCCCAGTTTTTGAGCATAATACCTGTCAAAAGCATGTTCGGCATCAATAAAAGCAGCGATACCCCCGGCCTTTTGAGATTCAGCAATGGCATGCAGCGCCAGCGTAGTTTTACCCGAAGATTCAGGACCGTAAATTTCAACCACCCTACCTTTAGGCAAACCGTTAATTCCAAGCGCATTGTCCAGTGAAATCGATCCCGTTGAAATGAATGGCATTTCTTCAATCGGCGAATCGCCAAGTTTCATGATGGTGCCTTTTCCATACGATTTTTCAATTTTGTCTAAAGTCAGCTGAAGTGCTTTTAACTTTTCAAGGTTGTTTTCTTTTGGATCTTTACTCATATAATGAATGTGTTATAAATATTGCTGATGAAATATTCAGATTTTCAAAGATAGCCAAACATTATACAACCGACAAATCTCTGTGTTTTTTTTATACAGAAACTTATGCACAAAAACGATAAAAGATAATTGCCATTCCTTTTTACTTCTTGAATAATTTCAGCAGTAAAATATAACGCTAACTGTTCAGCACCTGAAATGCATGGTTTTTAGTATCAACTTTTGAAATTACCTCATCGATTATCCCACTTTCATTGATTATAAATGTAGTGCGGATAACACCTTCATACTCACGGCCCATAAATTTCTTAAGCCCCCAAACTCCATAATCTTTAATCACTTTTTTATCAACATCCGCTATTAATGGGAAAGGCAGTTCGTGCTTTTCAGCAAACTTCTGATGTAATTTCTGGTTATCCGGGCTTACGCCAATAACGGAGTAACCCTGATCAAGCAACTGACGGTAATTATCGCGCAGACTGCAGGCTTCTGCCGTGCAACCCGGAGTATCGTCTTTAGGATAAAAGTAAAGCACCACCTTTCGCCCTTTCAGGCTTGATAGTGATAATGGATTCCCATCATGGTCTGTGGTGTTGATTGCCGGGGCTTTATCACCCGCTTTAAGTGCACTCATTATGAAATAATTTAGGATGTTTAACGTAAGTATTAAATAGCTAAACAAGTTTTTAGCGGTTTGGTTTAACAATGATTTCTGAAATTATAAACATCGATAAAATTAATAGAGAACAGCCGTCACTTCTAAATTTATAAATCATACATTATCATACAATTACGATATTTTTTATCACAGAACTGTAATCTGATCAATTCAATATTGCAATCGTACATTGGGAATAATACCTGGGCTATTCAGCCATTTTACTTTTGTTATAAAACCTGCACCATTCTTTGAGTCCGCATTCAGTGCACTTTGGTTTGCGTGCAATGCAAACATACCGACCGTGAAGAATAAGCCAGTGGTGCGCGATAGCCAGCCTGTTTTCCGGAATATATTCTACGAGTTGCCTTTCAGTCTCAAGAGGATTCTTTGCCCTCCAGGTCAGTCCAATGCGGGCCGAAACCCGGTGAACGTGGGTATCAACTGCCATTGCCGGCCTATCAAAAGCCACGGAAACAATTACATTGGCGGTTTTCCGGCCAACGCCGGGTAGTTTTTGCAGTAAATCAATATTATCGGGAACAATGCCTGAAAACTCATCAACCAGCATTCTGGCCATTCCAAGCAAATGCCTGGCTTTATTGTTGGGATAGGAACAGGAACGGATCAAGCCGAATATTTCTTCCTCACTTGACACAGCCAACGCCTGAACAGTAGGAAATTTTTCAAAAAATGCCTGGGAAATTATATTTACACGTTTATCGGTGCATTGAGCCGATAAAATAACAGCTACAATCAGTTCGTAGGGAGTTTTATAATGCAATTCGGTTTCAGCCACCGGCATGTTTGCTTCAAACCAGGCAATTACAGATTTAAAACGCTGTTGTTTCGTTAATTTTTCAGTCATTGGTATTTTAAAATTTCATCTGAAAGCATAGTGCCATTAAGGAAATATAAGAAAACCATGTTTCCTGAAAGAATGCAATCCCAAATGAAATATAGCTGAGTTTGATCGCATTTCCAATCTGGCAATGATAGTTTTCTAACAACATTAGACCAAAAACTAAAGTCTGCCAGACAAATTCCTTAATATAGCATTAAGTTATTTATTATCAATCCTTTACCCGCATTATAGTGAATAGATTAAACATCCATCCAGGCAAAGGTCCGGGCTTTCTTTTAGTAAGGTCAAGCGACCAACCTATTTTTTTGATAAGAGGGATTTTATGAGTTTCAACAAACTCGATAAGGGTACCTTCCGGAGCCTGTATATAGGAGAAGCTACCGGCTGCTTCACCCATATCGAAAGTATCCATATTTTTTGCACTATCGACAGTAAATGGAAACCCCTGATTTTTAACTTCTTCGCGCAGGTGATCCATACCATTAATATCGAAACACAAGTGGATAAAACCTGGATCGCCCCATAAACGCCCCTCAAAAATATCGAGAGGTTTTCGATCGAGGACCTGCACCAACTCTATACTTGATGGTCCGAATAAAGGGCTGAAAGCACCATTGCGCATTTCAGAATGCCTTAACAAAACCCGTCTGATCTTATGATCTCCGCCGGGTAATCCTGCAAAATCAGGAAAATTACCCGTCTCATCAAAAACCAGCTGATCATAACCAAGTATTTTCTGATAAACAGGCAGACTCTTATCAATTTCAGTCACACCGATAACGGCACCATAGACACCTCCATTAACAGATTTTTGTTTTTTTAAAACAAAAGGATCATAGACAACATCCCAGATATTACCATATAAATCCTTCAGGTAAAAATGCTCGTTGCCTGCTGGATCAGCCACAATCCCGGTTAATAGATTCAATCCCCATTTTTTATATTGAGAAAAAGCATCTTTAATATCGGCTGATTTGAGCTTTCCGATAAAAATTCCTAAATCTCCCAGTTTTATTTCAAATGCAGAAGTTTCAGGCTTTTTACCAGTATGCTGCCAGATTTCAAATCCTCCCCCGCCCTGAAGGTTTAGCGCCAGAATAGCATGTCGCTCGCGTGGTTCACCTTTGGTATGCGGTAGCATCAATTCGGCCATTGCAGCTTCTTCAAACATTTTAATATCCATCCCGAAATATTTGCGGTACCATGCAAATGCTTCATGAATATTAGTTACCCCAACACCCAGTTGCTGAATTCCGTTAATCTTTGTTTTCATTGCTGATTACCCTGAATTACTATTTTTTTAAAAGATTAATTCAACAGGAAAAACTTTAAACAGGTTTGATGCGAGTGGCAAGTTTGTAGTATAAAGCAGGGAAAAAACGCCTGATCTGAACCATTAACAATTCACTACCACCAACCGGAATCTCTTTCTTTTCTCTCTGCAAACCTCTGACAATCTGCCTGGCGGCCTTTTCTGCACTTATACCATTAGCTTGCCCGGGATCCATTTTACCATACTCTTTACCATCACGATCCAGGGCATATTTTGAAATATTCGTCTGAACCCTTCCGGGAATAAGTACACTGACTAAGATATTGTTTTTACTATTTTCGGCAAGCAGGCTTTCAAAAAACCCGTGAAGTGCGTGCTTTGAAGCAGAATAAGCAGATCTGTATGGAAACCCGAACTTACCAACCATACTTGAGGTAACAGCTATTTGTCCCCCGCCATTGGCAATCATTGAAGGCAAAACTGCTTTAACCAATGTTATTACTCCAAAAAAATTAATCTCCATTATTTTCCGGTCATTCTCAACAGGAGTATCCAGAACCAGGGAACGTTGACTAATCCCGGCAAACTGATATAAACCATCTATACGAATACCGTCGTCCAGTATTCTCCGTGAAACAGACACAATCGCTTCAGAATCTGACATATCCAGAACTTCCTTGCGAACCTTTACTCCATTTGCAGACACTACCGAAGCCGTTTTATCCAGACCATCCGTATCCCGGTCAGTTAATATAAGGAGAGATGCAAATTTTGATAGTTCAATTGCAAGTGATTTGCCCATACCAGAAGCAGCTCCGGTAATCCAGAATGTTTTCCCAGAAAGATTCATTTAGTCCTGATTCAGGATGCGAATATAAGAAATATATCGGCTAACAGGTAATAATGACATGCATAAAAGCAGTAATTTCCAGCTAACTCCTCAAGCTTATATTTGATTTAATTTATAAAAAAACGGATTCTGTGCATCGGGTTAATTCAGATATTTTGTACCTTGTACCCTGCTTAAGTCCGTTATGTCACAATATGCATTGGTTTTATTTAATAACAATTCCAATACTCCCGGACTTTTTTTTCGCAGTTCATTTAAACAAATATCCAATTAATTAGTAACCTTAATCTGCTGAAAATGAAAAAAATCCTTACCCTGATTTTTTTGATGAGTCTTTTTTCTTATGCTGCTATTGCTCAATGGAGCAATAATGCTTCAGTCAACAATGCAATTTGTACACTTAACGGAGAACAGGCAATTCCTAAAATTGCGACCTGCTCAAACGGAGATTCATACATCGGATATTTTTCAAATGAGACCGGGAATTACAATCTTCGATTGCAACGGCTTGACAGCCAGGGAAACGAACTCTGGGCCAGCAATGGAATACTGATTAGCAACAATACATCTGACTCATGGCTTACTGACTGGGACATGACTGCTGACATCCACGATAACTGCATTATGACCTGGCAGGACATCCGCAACGGAACGAACAATGCGTATGCATACCTGGTCTCGCCTGAAGGCACGTTACTCTGGGGTGCCAATGGCATTGCCCTATCCAACAACTCTTCATTTAATGCATCACCAAAGGTTGTTTGCACAGCAGCTGGTAATGCAGTTTTCGCCTGGTCATCCGACAATGTTATCATTCTGCAAAAAATAAATTCTGTAGGTGAAAAGCAATGGGGTCCCGACGGAATTACCTTAAGCACCACCAACCGGCTGATCTGGCCACAGATGTTACCTGTTGGAAATGATGACATTATATTAAAATATTTTGAAGACAGCGGGCCAATAAATGCACCGACCCGTCATGTACTTGCACAGCGATACAACAGCGCTGGTTCTCCTGTCTGGACGTCTCCCACTATTGTTTCTGATGCTGGTGGCATCTCAGCCTGGACACAGATTTTCCCGTTCATCAACGATGGCAACGACGGATTCTACATTGCCTGGCATGACGATCGTGATTTTAACACCCTGGCTTCAGTCTGGGTGCACCATATTAATTCTGATGGAGTTGCACTCTATGCTGATAATGGTGTAGAAGCCACCGGTAATTCATCCTACAATCATTTCTAT
>JAAXUD010000178.1 GCA_013336205.1 Lentimicrobium sp.
ACACATTTCCCGGCTTCGGGCATTTCTGGAATAAAGCAATCAGGGGTTGGTTTAAATATGAATTCCGCGGCAATTGTATAGAAAGAAACCGGAGTAGGGAGCCGGAAAATATTATTGCGGAATTATAATTCCAATAGTCCGGTAATTTTGGAATCACGCAAAAACGCAAATGACTGATTATCATTGTGTTAATAATTATCAGTCTTTGTATCCAATACGCTGCAATTCAGTTGATAAGAAAATATTAACGGACTATTGAATTCAACAACTACGTTAAATTGTAATTCAAACGACCAATAAATCTGGTTCGATAATGCAGGAATTCATTAAAGAATGTTAGTATCACATCGATTAACCAGCGCCGCCTGAAAAAATCTAAAGGATGTATGTTATGAATATAGCTGTTGCAGGTGACTCAACCTGCCTGCTGAGTTAATTGAGCAGCGTTGAGTTGAGCAGGTAATCTGAGTCAGGATGATAGATAAACAAACAGGTGCCTTTTTCAATGGTTTGAATTACTGGCTCTATGAGATCGGGAGGCAGGGATGGACATCCGTAACTTCTGCCAAGTCGTCCGGTCTTTTTTATAAATGCTTCGGTAGCATAATCAGCTCCGTGCATAATAATCTGGCGACTAATGGCATTGTCATTGAATCCTTTTTCTACACCCTGTATAATCAGCGAGAGCCCAACCTTGGCGCCCGTGACGTGCTCTCTGGTTATGTAAAATCCAAGACTGCTTTTCAGGGTGCCCAATTCGTTGGAGAAATTCTTAGCGAACTCTTCACCGGTGTTTCTACCATGCGCCACCAATGTATTGAAAAGGAGTGTATGTTTTTCGATGTCAACAATATACATCCTTTTATTTTTGCTCGATTGCGAAAAATCCACTATCGTCAGGATGCCGGGATGTTCCAGTTTACCGGCTACCTCAAGTTTTCTGTAGCCCTTAATGGCGAGCTGAAATACTTCATTCGATAAACCGTAAGCTGCCAGGTTTAATTCGGAATAAATATCACTTTTTACTTCAATGACCGGAATCAGCATTTCAGTATCAGCCCTGTTTATAACCGGAGCTAAAAAGAAAATAAAGTAGAAAATGTATTTTTTCATCCTGCTATGTTGGTTATTATAACTCAATAACGCTGGCTTTATTGGAAGGCAACTGTTAAAGTTTCCTAATTAAATAAAATCAGCTCCGGATAATTTCATATAAGTAGGAATTAACAAACAGATAGTCAATGTTATATGTATTCATTATGGGTATTTTCTATATTGTCATGTGCCTTTGTTTGATCCCGGTTGTCTGATATTACCGGCTTTATTGGTTACATTTGCAAATACACTATGAGATTAACCTTTCCCTCTTTCTGGAATCTTCTGACTGAATTTTTTCCGGACCCCTGGTTTTATCTGTGAACAAAAGCAACATACAGCGGATCCTTTTTGTATTGATAACTAAATTTTTAAAATGCACAAAAAACTCACCTATATAGCTTTTATAATGTTGCTTGCCAATTGCACGCAATCGCAAAACAAAGCTCCACAGGCTGAAGTAAACAATCCGACAATAAAAAAAACTGAGATCAGCAGAACTGACCTGGTTAAATTTGCGAAAACTTATATAGGCACAAAATATCATCATGCCGGCGTTGATCCTGCCACAGGTTTTGATTGTTCAGGTTTCGTTTATTTTGTATTTAATAATTTCGGTATTAAGTTGCCCAGGGGTTCCGGTGAATATAAATCATTAGGAAAATCGCTAAAACCTGAAGAATTCAAGGTAGGAGATGTGCTGGTTTTTTACGGTTATAAAGACAAAACACAAATAGGACATGTGGGTATCATTTGCGAAGCTGACGGAATGAAATCCAGGTTTATTCATTCGACGTCAGGCAAGGCTTATGGAATAACTATCAGTGAATTGGATTCAGAAATGTACACCAGCCGTTTTTACAAATGTATTGATGTGATTCATTAAGAAAAGGAAACTGAGAAGTTTCCTTTTGCAATTTATCATGTCATTATTCCTTATAGAACAGCAATGCAGCCAGCCTTTCGTCTCTTTCATAAACATCTTTATAAAAGTTTATTTCGCCCTGCTCGTCTACCCAGGCAGTAAAATATCCAATGTGAACAGGTATTTTATTTTTCAGTGTACAGATGCTCTCTTTGCCGGCTTTCATGGCAGCGTCTATTTTTTCCGGGGTCCAGGTTTCATCGTCTTTAAGAATGGTTAATGCCAGGTCCCTGGCTTTTTCGACCCGGATACAGCCATGGCTGATTGCACGGTTTTCTTTTCTGAACTTACTTTTAGCAGGCGTGTCGTGGAAATAAATATCATTCGAATTTGGGAACATAAACTTTACGAGGCCTAACGAGTTGTTTTTACCTGGTTTCTGTCGCACATTGCCATTGTTCCATTCCATATCATGAGATTCCAGGTAGTTTTTATTTTTCTCCATTCCGGGCTTGACTTCTTTTTCAATTATAGATTTTGGTAAATTCCAATAAGGGCTGAATACAATATAGCTCATCTTTCCACTAAAAATTACTGTTTTTGTGCTGCTGTCTCCCACTACCACCTGTGAATCAAGTTCTACTTTCCCATCGCGGAAAAATTTCATTTCAAAGGAAGGAATATTTGCAAAAATGTATTCTTTCGCATTGTAGATTTCCGGTGAAATCCAGCGGCAGCGCTCCATATTAACCACGAGGGCTTTAATGCGGTCGTTTACAGGAATATTCATATCCTTAATATGTTCCGGAGTAATGACAGCGGCCGGTTTAAATCCATTGCGAACCTGGTATCTTTTTACGGCAACTTCCAGATCGGTATCATAATAGTTGCTGTTGTTGTTTTGCGAAATATCGCCGGTAATAAACAGCCGCTCCCTGATTTGCCGGATCGCATCAGAAGTATCGTTGGGCTTGTAAGATTTGATATCGGGATTTAACGCTATCGGACTCCAGCCTCCTTTTTGCTCAATATTGCGGTACTGTTTTAATACATCACGTAATTTGTGGTACTGGCTGAATAAAACCAGACTGTCGCCGTTCTGTAATTTCGGATCTGAGATCAATAAATCAAGCAAACCGGTATAAGATACTTTTTTGCGGGGAAGGAACCATCCTATAGTTGTGGTGGTTTTGCTATCAATACCTTTATATACTTTATCGACATAAAACAGGTATAAACTGGTTAGCATCAATTCAGCATCTGTATTTTTTAGTTTGTTTTTTGATTCTTCAAGAAAAATACCGTCAATTTTAGCCTGGTAGGGGAAGATAGCAGAAATGCCCTGTTCTTCAAGATCTTTAGACTTGCTGTATAGCGAATTGCCGTATTCAATAATCCCTTTTTCATCAAACCAGATGGGGCTGTATTCATAGTTCCGGTAGATTGCCAGCAGGTCTCTTTCATATTTTTTCAACACGGGATATTCTTCAAAAAACGGCGCTATCAGCGTGCTGTCAATGGGGTCGCCGATTCCGGCAATTCCCCGGTCTCCTTTTTGTTTGCATGACTGGCTGGCCAGCGAAATAAGAATCACCAGGATTGTTAAGTGGAGTGAGAATTTTTTCATTTCAGGTTATTTTTTGTGTTGTATGTGAGGGTAGTTTAATCGTCATTTGTTGGCTATATTTAATCTGGAATAGTTAAAGATTTCAGATTATGGAAATTGACAGCCTGTCAAGAAAGTGTATATTCCATTCTTTAAGAAGCGACAGATTCTGCACGAATTTCCTGCGAAAAGTCATTTTTTTTCATCTCCAAAAGCGCGCTTTAAGTTTTTCCTGATTAAAAATATCAAGATTTAAAATGATCCGTATCCTGTCTTTGAAAACACCGGTGTTTGCTTCGATGTTCCGTGAAACAAGCATTGGAACATAAACTTCAATTATATCCCATATTCCTGCTTTCAGGCCAGCTTCAAAGAACAGGGGCGAATTATAAGCGGTTCCGGAACCATGGTCGTTCAACAATACATTGACAAAAGGTTTTACCGGTATACGGCTCATCTTTCCCGGCAGACTGCTGGTCAGGGTCAAAGAAATAAGCCATTCACTGTAACCCAGTTTTTCGTTAAGCGGTGATACCAGACCTCCTTCCGATAAGGTCATCTGGCGCGAAAGGAGGGATTCAGGAAAGACAGTGAACCGGTCGGGATATGTTCCCTGATAAAGGTACAATTCACGCCCGCTCCTCCCGCTTGCCGACAGCGCATAAAAAGGGACCGCTTCAGAAGTTTGCAGCATTGCACCTGCAAACAGTCTTATATCCAGCCCATTTTCAGTGCCATAATAACTGTATTTGTAATTGAGCTCCAGTGCTGTTTTCTGAAATGTCTCATTCAATTCAACAGAGGCCTGTATGCTGAATGGATTTATAAATCCGGCCTTTTTAAACTGATATCCAAACTGCAGGAATGAACTCATGGAGGCCTTTTCCAGTTGTTCAATCTGATACAGGTTGGTTGCAGCAATATAATACCCATATACCTTCTGTTTAATTTGATTATTTACATTGTCATTCCTGAAATTGAGCGTCAATCCGGTTTTAACTTTGTGATAGTTCTGGTTACCGGGAGCGCCAAATCGTGCGCCTTCCAGGCTGATGGTGGCCATCCTGATGAGTTTGTTGTAAGGGGTAATGTTGTAGGAAATGTTGCCGAAACCTGCCAGGTCAGTATTCAGGAATGAATAAAAAGGCATGACAAAATATTCTATTGGTTTGGGCACCAGGAAACCGTTGTGCAAAGCGATGCCCAGCATAAAACCATCTTCCCTGTTCCAGTTAACAGCTGGAATATACATGATGGATCGCTTATCAGGATCCTCAATTGTAAAATAAAACTGTGTCCTGATGGGATCAGCTTTCTTAAAAATACCGGTTTTCCGGATGTTGTTATTGAGCCTGAACAGTTCGGGCATCTGGTGCAGGGGGTCCAGCATGATTTCAGTAAAATCGCCCACAGGAATATCGACCCATTGCTGGCCTTTAAAACCATCAATCCATTTCACGAAATAGACCGAATCGCTGCTTAAGCCGGAAATAGCAAATGGCGATACCAACTCACCCCTGTTTTTAATAAGTAACTGCTGATCTTTAATTCTGACGGCTTTATAGTCAAGTCGTTTGGTGGTTGTCAGAAAGTCATTGAAAAACCAGCTCAGGTCTTTATTTGTCTGTGATTCGAATACTAGTTGAAGATCAGTGGGTTGTGGATGATGAAATTTCCATTTATGATAATAGGCCTGCATGGCAGCATCAAAAGAATCATCTCCCAGGTATGCCCGAAGGTAATTAAATCCCTGTGCTGCTTTGTTGTAGATTATAGTGTTGTAATTTACAGGACTGTATTCCTCCGCAGACAGGTTTGCCACCTGTTCCTGGTTGCTTCGCGCCTGCACCAGCCATTCGAGCTCCTGCATCTGTTCCAGGGGCATGTCATCGATCTTGAAAAACCGGGCCATTTTCGGGTTTTTCAAATACACTTCCCAAAGCTTTTTCAAAGGGTATTTTTCTTTAAAATACCGGTTCTCATAAGCGCTGGCTAAACTTTCGTCCATAAAGGGGAAGCGCCGTTCATTGGATCCGAGGGCGCTGTAGAACCAGCTATGGCTGACTTCGTGCGTAATGACTACTTCGAGGGCATAAGCATCCTCCGCAAGCCCAATTACCACGATGCCCGGGTATTCCATTCCGGCTCCGGCACTCAGGGCTCCCTGAACGGCCGTAAAATTCTTGTATGGATATTCACCTATCAAATCTGAAAACCGGGATATTGCATTATTTGAATACTCAGGGGCTTTTTTCCAAAGGCCCGCCTGTCGGTCGGTAAACATAACCCAGGTAATGATTTCCCTGCCGGATTCAGGTAGCTGCACTGATCCTTTCATAACATGAAATCTCTTGTCGGCAAACCAGGCAAAATCATGAATCCTGCTTTCGGTGTACCGCAGCGTTTTCGTTTGCGCCGACGAAGGCGGAAAATCAGGGATGTTATAACCGGAAGTACTCATCCAGGAGGTATCGGCAGACAGTTTTTCAAGAAATTCCATTTCAGCAACATTCTGAAGATTACCTGTTGCGCCCACTACGTAATTGGAAGGCAGGGTTATACTGACATCAAAACTGCCAAATTCAGAATAGAACTCCCCCTGATCGAGGTAGGACATAGGGTGCCACCCGTTATTATCATATACAGCCGGTTTGGGATACCACTGTGAAATCTGGTAAGATTCACCGATATGGCCCAGGCGGGAAGTAATGCCTTTGGGGATTTTTACACGAAAGGGGGTAGTTAT
>JAAXUD010000179.1 GCA_013336205.1 Lentimicrobium sp.
ATTACCCTGCAGGGATTGGATATATTTGACGCCAATGTGTATATGCCCGGCATGACAATGATTGGAAGTGGTCCGGGGGCTGTTTCCGGGAACATTGTCAGCATTGACAATTCCCCGTTTGATCCGAAGGAAAAGCTGATTTTCCTTTATTCCAACGATTCCATCGTAGCCTACGATCATACCGATCAGCTGGGTTATTTTGAATTCAATGCCCTGCCATTAAACACCTATACCCTTAAAGCTGAAATTGCAGGACACTACAGCAGCCTGGCACAGATCAATCTCACTGAAAATCAGGCTCTGGTATCGGATATTCAGATTGAAATTTCCTCCTCTGGCGTTTTTGGGTTGGAAGACCTGCCGGTCACCAATATTTCAGACCTTCGTTTATACCCAAACCCTGTTGAAAATGCGATAAATATCCGCATCAAGGCAACGGTTTCTGAAAGCTGTATTCTTAAAATAATTTCTTCCACCGGCGCTGTTGTGACAGAGCTTACCGTCACTCTTCAGGCAGGTGATAATAAAATTAACCTGGATGCCGGTAATTTAAAAAGCGGCTTATACCTGCTTACCTGCTTATCTGAAAATGATTCGAAACCCGGGACGCTAAGGTTTATTAAGAAATAATCTGAAATTCACGGTAGTTTGTGCGTTTTATCCGGGCATGCACCGGCTTATCGCCGGCCTGAGCGGTCAGGAATTTATATTCACTTAATTCAGGTTATATTTATTTGCTATATTTAGCTCATCTATCAGTTGAATATGGCAATAAGTAACCATGAATACATAATAAGACCCGCCAGCCTCAGTGAAACAGCTGAGATTATTGTGGAATGGGCGGCAAATGAAGGCTGGAATCCAGGGCTTTACGATGCTGATTGTTTTTATAAAACCGATCCAAACGGGTTTTTTGTGGGATGTATTGACGATGTCCCGGTTTCATGCATTTCATTGGTTAAATACAATCCTGACTTCGCCTTTCTCGGTTTTTACATTGTTCACCCAGATTTCAGGGGCAAAGGTTATGGATTAAAAATCTGGGAAGCAGCTATGAAATTTGCCGGTACGGCAAATATTGGCCTGGATGGGGTAGTTGATCAGCAGGAAAATTACAAAAAGTCAGGTTTCAGGCTTGCTTGCCGGAATATAAGATACCAGGGTGAAAGCCGGAAATATCCGCACAACAGTAATAATATTGAACCCATCTCCCAAAATAATATTGAGATGGTGCTGCAATACGATGTCCCTCTTTTCCCGGCAAACCGGGCGCTATTTCTCAGAAACTGGCTAAGCCTTCCTGAAAGCTTTGCCTTCGCTTACATAGCGCAGGATAAGGTCAGGGGTTATATCGTACTGCGCAAATGCCGGACTGGATATAAGATCGGCCCCCTTTTTGCCGATTCTCCTGACATTGCGGAGAATCTTCTTTTTCATACCCTTTATCAATTACCTGCTGGCACTGTTTTCTTTATTGATATTCCTGAAGTTAACCCGGATGCGCTGAGAATCATACAAAAAACGAGCCTTCAGAAAGTTTTTGAAACCGCAAGAATGTACACCGATTCATTCCCCCGCCTGGATATTTCAAAAATTTATGGTGTAACAAGTTTTGAATTAGGGTAACATTTTACATTCCTGACTATTAAACTGAAAACAGCCGGTATGATTAAAAACTACATTAGCTTTCTGATTGCGCCACTGGCGGTTATTCTGATATTGCTGTTTTTTCCGCTTGACCCACAAAACCCTAAAGTAACCTACACTTTTTGCGTAGCATTACTGATGGCTACCTGGTGGATAACAGAGATAGTGCCGCTTGCCGTCACCTCCCTGTTGCCGGTTGCATTGTTTCCGCTGTTTGGCATCATGGACTCCAAAGATGTTTCGGCTGCTTACTTCAACGATGTAATTTTTCTGTTTATGGGTGGATTCCTGGTGGCACTGGCCATGCAAAAATGGCAACTCCACCGCAGAATTGCCTTACACATCCTAAAAATTACCGGGGTAGGCCCCGGCAGAATCCTGATGGGTTTTATGATTGCAACTGCATTTATTTCCATGTGGATTTCAAACACAGCAACCGCCATGATGATGCTTCCCATTGCATTATCGGTGATTCATCAGCTCGAAGAACTTTCAGATACCAAAAGCATTGGCAATTACAGTGTTGCTTTGTTACTGGGGGTGGCTTACAGTGCCTCAATAGGCGGAGTTGCCACCCTGGTTGGTACTCCCCCCAACTTGTCATTCACCCGGATATTTCATATTTATTTTCCTGAAGCCCCTCAGATATCCTTTTCTTCCTGGCTGGTGTTTGCCTTGCCGTTTACTGTGATCTTCCTTCTAATTACCTGGCTTGTACTCTATATGATGTATAAACCACGAGATTCAAAAATGATAAAAATTGATCGTGATACGTTCAAAAACCAGCTGGCAGCCATTGGAAAAACCTCGTACGAAGAAAAAGCAGTTTTTATTGTTTTTCTGATTCTTGCGCTGTTATGGTTGTTCAGGGCTGATTTGAACCTTGGTGCTTTTCAGCTGAAAGGCTGGGCTTCTTTTTTCCCGGCCAGCAAGGCTATTAACGATGGAACTGTCGCAATCTTTATGGCAATAATCCTTTTTCTGATTCCTTCAAAATCGGACCCTGGTAAAAAAGTACTCGACTGGGCTACCGCCTCCAAAATGCCCTGGCATATACTGCTACTGTTTGGCGGAGGTTTTGCGCTGGCTTCCGGCTTTAAGGAATCGGGCCTTGCCATATGGATAGGGAACCAACTGCAATGGGTTGCTTCTTATCACGTGATCTTTATCATTCTTTCTATCTCCCTGATTATTACCTTTCTTACTGAACTTACCTCCAATACGGCTACAACCGAAATGATTCTTCCTATACTAGCCGGCATTGCCATCAGTACCGGAATACATCCGTTGTTATTGATGATTCCGGCCACCATATCAGCTTCAATGGCTTTTATGCTTCCGGTGGCTACACCTCCAAACGCGATTGTTTTCAGTTCATCCCGGATAAGTATGGCGCAGATGGCACGTACCGGACTGATCCTCAACCTGATTGGTGCAGTAGTCATTACATTATTGATGTATTACTGGGGTAGTTATATCTTTGATATTGATTTTTCGCTGGCTCCTGAATGGGCTAAAGTTAAATAGCACGATATGAAACTATTGGGGCTGAATTTCGTTATTATTATATTAAGTTTGGCAGCAATGACCGGATGTAATCTAAAGCCATATTTAAATGCAGGTGAAGGAATCGTTGTCAATTCCGGAATACAAACCTGGTATAAAATTGAAGGAGAAGGCTCAGAAACGCCGCTGATTCTCCTCCATGGCGGTCCGGGTGGAACTTCCTATTATCTGAATCCACTGTCAGCTCTCTCAGATGAAAGACCTGTGGTGTTTTTCGATCAGCCCGGCTGTGGCCGATCTTCGGCCATCAATGACACCAACATACTAAGAATTGAGTTTTTTGTAGAACAACTTGAACAGTTGCGCGCGACACTTGGAATCGCTCAGTTCTATCTTTACGGTCAGTCCTGGGGTACGGCACTGGGGATGGAATACTATCTGAAATATCCACAGCATGTGAAAGCAATAATATTCAGCAGTCCGTTGCTGAGCACACCTTTATGGCTTAAAGACGCGGCTGTATTAATTGAATCAATGCCTGACTCAACCCGGAGAGCCATTGCTCAATGCGAAGCCAGGGGTGACTATAGCTCCCCATTATACAATCAGGCTATCATGGATTATTACAAACTATTTGTTGCACGTAAGCAACCCTGGTCGGCTGATATTGACAGTACTTTCGCAAATTTTGGCACCTTTGTTTATAATTTCATGTGGGGCCCAAGTGAATTTAATTCCACCGGAATCCTTCAAAACTATGATTGTACTGAAAAACTAAACAGAATCAGTGTCCCGGTATTGTATATCTGCGGCGAATTTGACGAAGCCCGTCCCGAAACCGTTAAACATTATCAGCAATTAACGCCCGGTTCTGAACTTGAAATTATTAAAGGAGCTGCCCATCTGACCATGCATGACAATCCGGAAGCAGACATTGCAGCCATCAGAAACTTCCTGAAAAGGTGCGAAAATAATTAGCCTGAACGTGTTCCACAAGATCACTTGCAACCTGAATTTTTCCCTGGAATTAAAAACTGCCTGATGAGGCAACCTTTTACTTTAATTGTGTCTTTATTATAAGTTCAATTAAACCAACCTATTTATAATTAAACAACAAGCCCGATGAAAAGACTATTCTTTACCCTGCTTTTACTAACAATGGCTGTATCATTTGCCATTGGTCAGCAGCCATTCGTCATCCTTTCCGGTCATGTACTTAATCAGGATACCGGAGCCCCGGTGCCCGGGCAGCTTATGTATATTTCTGTTGACAGCCTGAACTATCCCGGTTATTACAACCAGGTATTTACTGATGAGGCCGGTTATTATGTGGATCAAATCCCCTATTATGACGGAACTGCTCAGGGGGTAATCAATGTTTCTACTGCCGACTGTAATGGCGTTATGACTTCTGCAACAGCAGTTTTCTACCCGGGAATGACGGAAGTAATTCTGGATTTCAGCATCTGCGGTACATCATCCTCAGGCTGCGTTGCTGTCTTTACTTATCTTCCAGGCTCAAACGACTTTATGACTTTCAGTTTTGTTGATGAAAGTTTTGTATTGCCAGGTGCCGGTATCGACAATTGGTTCTGGGATTTTGGGGATGGCAGTAATTCAGCCGAACAGAACCCGACACATACTTATACTGAGGCCGGGTTATACAATGTATGCCTTTATATCAGCAGCAACGACAGTTCCTGTACAGCAAGTTATTGTAAACCGGTTGAAGCAGGCCCAGGTGTGCCGGGCGGTTGTGATAACTATTTCTGGTTCTACCCTGATTCATCGGGTGTAAATTTCGTGTTTGAAGGCTGGGTAATGAATGGCGAAGCCGATACCTGGAACTGGGATTTTGGCGATGGCACAACAGCCACCGGTCAGACCGTAACCCATCAGTTTGCCGATACCAGCCTGGTTCACAATGTTTGCCTAACCACCACCAGTTTATTAAATGGAGAAGTTTGTACTTCTGTTTCCTGTCAGGAAGTTATGATTTATATCCCTTCTCCCTGTGAAAGTTATTTCTGGTATTATCCTGATTCTACAGGAACTGCCTATACTTTTGAAGGCAGTGCCATGAACAGTCAGATTGACTCCTGGGAGTGGGATTTCGGCGACGGAACTTACGCAACCGGACAAGTGGTCAATCATATTTTTGCCGATCCAACTCCATTTCATACTGTTTGCCTGACCACCACCGGCACCGGTTCAAATGGTGAGCCCTGCACTTATATCTCCTGCCAGGAGGTCTATATTTATATTCCGACACCGTGCGAAAGTTTCTTCTGGTATTATCCCGATTCAACCGGCACTAATTACACCTTTGAAGGCTTTGGTATGAACGATCAGATCGAATCCTGGACATGGGATTTTGGCGATGGTTCAACTGCCTCAGGGCAAACAGTTACGCATTCGTTTTCAGGCACCAACACTGGTTATACTGTTTGTTTAACAACAACTGGTATTGGTCCTGATGGCACAAGCTGCACCTACACCTCCTGCCAGGAAGTTTACATTTACATTCCAGGCCCCTGTGAAAGCTTCTTCTGGTATTATCCTGATTCAACCAATATGGGCTATACCTTCGAAGGAGGATCAATGAACAACCAGATTGACTCCTGGGTGTGGGATTTTGGTGATGGAACTACTGCAACAGGTCAGGTTGTAAGTCACATTTTCGCTGATCCGGCCGCTGTTTACAATGTATGCCTTACAACAACCGGTATCGTTAATGGTGATGTTTGCACTTATGTTTCCTGTCAGGATGTATTTATTTATAATCCATCACCCTGTGAAAACTACTTTGAAGCATACACAAACGATGGTAATACCTATTCCTTCACAGGATATTTGTTTTCAGGAGGTCCGGCAGACTATTACTGGAATTTTGGTGATGGAAACACCGCAACCGGACAGCAGGTAACGCATACTTTTGAGAATGCCACTGCGCCTTTCAACGTATGTCTTACAACCATCGCCTATAATGCGGGCAATGACACCTGTTCAAGTACAAGTTGCCAACTGGTATTTCCCGGTGGCGGCGGATCATCCTGCGAGGCTGTTATGTCAGCTATTCCCGATTCAACAGGCTATACCTGGTATTTCTCAGATCTGTCACAGGGAGACCATGGTTTCCGTTTCTGGGACTTTGG
>JAAXUD010000691.1 GCA_013336205.1 Lentimicrobium sp.
AATTACTTTTACCAAAAAAGTTAATATACTTTTGTTTCGTCATTCGACGAAATGCGAAATGAAATGGTAAAAGAGACAATTTACACGGAAGAGCAGCAGAAAATCGCACGTATAGCCAAGGCTTTATCACATCCGGTGCGTGTTTACATCCTTGATTACATTGCCAATCATACTAAAACCTGCTGTTACAGCGGTGATTTGCATGAGAACCTGAATATTGCACGTTCAACCCTTTCGGAGCATCTGAGAGAGTTGAAGGAAGCCGGTCTTATACAGGGCGAGATCAATCCGCCTTATATAAAGTATTGCATCAATAAAGAAAACTGGGCAATTGCAAAATCTCTTTTTGGAAAATTTTTTGAAGATTGATTTTACAGGACTAACAACGACCCCTGATGAACAGCAAGAGTATCTCCCTTCATTTTAAGAACCCTGCGAATTTCCTGCCATTGGTATTTCTCCCGTTGTGGTTTCTGCTTTATCACAATCTCCACAAATTGACGGACTTTTTAGTATATGATGTGTTCAACATGATCAAAGGAACGCATCTCGCTGAATCTGTCTGGTTCTTTGTTTTTGAGGTTCCGAAAGTACTGTTATTGCTGACTTTGATCATATTTGTTGTTGGTATTGTGCGTACTTATTTCTCACCTGAGCGCACCCGTAAAGCACTCGAAGGGAAATCACTCTTTACCGGAAATGTGATGGCAGCCTCATTGGGAATTGTAACGCCTTTCTGTTCCTGTTCCGCAATACCGTTATTCCTTGGATTTATTGAATCAGGCATCCCGTTAGGCGTTACTTTCTCCTTTCTGATAGCAGCACCTATGATCAACGAGGTGGCGGTGGTATTGCTTTTCGGTTTGTTCGGATGGAAAACAGCCCTTATCTACGTGGTAACCGGCTTATTTATAGCCATATCAGCAGGTTGGATTATTGGCAGGCTACATCTTGAAAAATGGGTAGAACCCTGGGTATATCAGCTAAAGGCAGGCGATCATCCGGAAGATGAAAAACTGACATTTACACAGCGGATTAAGATGGGATATGCTGCAGTTAAAGAGATCGTTGGTAAAGTATGGCTTTATGTTACTTTGGGTGTTGCGGTTGGCGCAGGCGTTCATGGATATGTGCCCCAGGATTTTATGGCTTCGGTCATGGGTGATTCAGTCTGGTATTCTGTTCCGCTGTCAGTTCTGATCGGAATACCGCTTTATTCCAATGCTGCCGGAATTATTCCCATTGTATCGGCTCTGATCGGGAAAGGAGCAGCGCTGGGTACTTCTCTGGCTTTTATGATGGCCGTTATCGGACTATCATTGCCCGAAATGATAATCCTGCGAAAGGTACTGAAACTGCCACTGATCTTTACATTTATCGGCGTTGTAGGGACAGGTATCCTGTTGGTAGGATATTTGTTTAATTACGTCTTTTAGCCGGAAACTTCTAAACCAAATTTAAAAACCTTTTGTCATAAAAACTCTTAAAAACGCTATAAAATGGAAATAAAAATTCTCGGAACCGGTTGCTCCAATTGCAAAAACCTCGAAAAAGCAGCCCGCGAAGCGGTTGCTGAACTCAAACTGGATGCTTCTGTCGTTAAGGAAGAAGATATTGTAAAAATTATGGGCTATGGTATTATGCGGACACCAGCCCTGGTAGTAGATGAAAAAGTATTGTTTTACGGAAGGGTTCCGTCTGTTTCTGAGCTTAAAGAAATGTTAAGTAAAAAATAACCTGTAAATTCAAAAAAACATGAAAAAGATCACTTTCATTGCACTCTCTCTGGTTATGACAACCATGGTTTTTGGCCAGAAAGCTACAAAACTGAATATTGTCTATTTCCATGCACAACACCGGTGCCCAACTTGCCTTTCTATTGAAGAAAATACCAAAAAGACGCTGGATACCTATTTTGCTGCCCAATTAAAAGATGGCACAATAAAACTCCAGGTACTGGATGTTTCTGAGGAGAAAAATGAAAAACTGGTTGTAAAATATGAGGCAGATGGATCAGGACTCTACCTGACCCGCCTGGATGGCAAAAAAGAAACCACCACCGACTTCACCAATTTCGCCTTTAGTTATTCCAGGAATCAGGCAGACAAGTTTATTGAAGGACTCAAGGCTGAGATCGAGAAAAATCTGAAATAAACAGCAAATTAGCGGATTAGCAAATTAGCAGATTAGCAGATTAGCAGATTTCGGATTTCGGATTGGTTGATTAGCGGATTAGCTTATTAGCAGATCAGCGGATTAGCAAATTTCGGATTTTGGATTTTGAATTCCACAATGATTATTCTGTCAAAATAATAATATCATTAAAATCTTCCTGGTAAAGAAGTAATTATCAAATCCTCAAATCCCCAAATTTCA
>JAAXUD010000692.1 GCA_013336205.1 Lentimicrobium sp.
TTTCAGCCTTAAACCTCGACTTGAGGCGGCTGGTAATTGACGGTGACAGCATCTCAGGAAATATTATTTATTTGTCGCTTCGCGAAAAATCAGGGTTCGTAGTGAATGAATTTTCGACTGAATGCCTTATTAAACCTGAAAAAATTGTAGCAAAGAACCTTCATATTGAAACGCCTCAGAGTAATATTAATCTTAACCTCACCTTTTCACATTCAGGCTTTGAAGCATACGATGATTTTATCAACGAAGTAGATATGCTTGGCGACTTCAGTGAGTCAACACTTAACATACACGATATAAGTTATTTCGCTCCTGAAATCGCAGGCATGGATAATGAAATCAGGTTGAAAGGCATAATAAAAGGCAAGGTGTCGTCCTTAAAAGCCAGGCAGTTCAGCTTTGAATATGGCGACAAAACTAAATTTGAAGGTAATATCAATCTGGATGGACTTCCTGATATAGAAGAAACATTTATCCACTTGAAAATAAAGAACCTGCTAACTGATTATGAAGATATCAGTAGTTTTTTATTACCGGATTCCGCCCGGCTCGAATTGCCTGAAATTATACGAAATTTTGGAAATATAAATGTAAAAGGCTTTTTTACAGGATTTTACAATGATTTTGTCTCATCGGCTAACTTCCAGACAAGCATAGGTACCGTCATTACCGATCTCAGTTTGAAAATGGGAAAAGCTAAAATAATAGACTATAACGGACATCTTAATCTGGTAAACTGGGACCTGGGAAAAACATTGGCTGATTCCAGCCAGTTCGAAAAAGTAGATTTTACATCAACAATATCGGGGCGCATCATGGATTACAAGGATTTTGAAATGAATCTTGATGCAACAATTCAAAGAATCGGCCTTTACAGCAATGAATTTCATAATATTATTGTTGAGGGTGCAATCAATAATAAAAAATTCAACGGTGAGCTAACGTTGAGAGACTCTCTTCTGAATGTTGATTTTATAGGAATGATGGATTTTACAGACAGTCTGCCAAAAATGAATTTCACTGCTGAACTTAAGAATGCCTATCTGAGCAAATTAAAAATCTGGGACAGAGATACCTCTTCATGCCTGAGTACACGCATGGATATTGACTTTACAGGAAACAGTATCGACAATCTCCTCGGTTTCATGAAATTCGAGAATACCAGTTACTCAGAAAATAATAAAAAATATGAAGTCAGAGAGTTTGCACTCTTAACCAACCTAGACCTAATCGGGAATAAATCTCTGAGTCTCAGGTCTGATTTTGCCAATGCGGATTTTAATGGCAAATTTACATTCGCCGATTTTTATAATTCCTTAAGTAACATTATCGGCACCTTTCTTCCTTCGGCCCAACTGACCAGGTGGCAGGAAAGAAAAATTGAAAAAGAACAGTTATTTGACTACTCAATTGATATAAAAAATGTTGATGCGCTCACAGAACTCTTTCTGCCCGGGTTTAATCTCCAGAGCAAAGCCAGTCTTTTCGGGAGCTACAACTCTACATCTGAAACTATATTGTTAAATGGTCAGGCTGACAGTTTCGAATATAAAGGGTTTCACGTTAAGGACTGGTATATACGCGGACAGAACAGCGGTCGCTCCCTTCAACTAATTACCGGATCCTCTTCGCTCAACTGGAAAGAACCTACTAAAGACGATCCACAAAAGCTCGGCCTTGACAATCTATCCATCAACACATATATGCAAGGTGATAGTATCCGTTATTCCATTAACTGGATAAACAATGATTCAGTTTTAAAAAACTCTGGCGATATTCAGGGCACCTTTCATTTTGCCGGAACACCTCAGATCAAATCAGCGCTTAATAAGGTCGACCTGGTGATAAACAATGCAGAGTGGAACATCAGCCAGGACGGAGATATCATCATAGACTCAACCATGATTGCAATAAATAATCTGATAATCAATGGAAAGGGTCAGCAGCTCAGGTTAAAGGGAAAGATATCGGAAAACCCGGACGATGTTATGAACCTGGAGTTTCAAAATCTGGACTTCTCAAATTCAGACATTATTATCAGAAGGGATGATCTTCGTTTTGATGGCATTATTAATGGCAAAGTTACCCTATCTGATTTTTATAAGTCCAAAACAATTCAATCGGATTTAACAATAGAAAATTTTGCATTTAACGGTGAAAAGATGGGAGATGCAAAACTCCTGAGTTGGTGGGACAATGAAAAATCAGGGCTTGGCGTAGATGCGAAAATTATTTATAAGGGCAATATTGGAACACACAATCCTTTGATTGTTAAAGGATTCATTTACCCTGGAGAACGCAAAGAGGGAAATTTTGACCTTAATATCAGTCTTTTAAATTACAAACTTGCTTCGTTAAATCCTTTTATTGTAG
>JAAXUD010000693.1 GCA_013336205.1 Lentimicrobium sp.
ATTGCAGACAGATAGCCGAAGCCGAATTGAGATTAAGGAATTCAGATCTGCTGGAATGTTAACCCTCAGTTCCGATAGCCATCGGAAGTGCCCGGGGTTACAATTGGAATGATGGAATGATGGAAGATCGGAATAATGGAATAACAAACCTCCAAACCTGACCATTTAAAAAAGGCAGTTACACGACATGTCGTGTAACTGCCTTTTTTAAATGCTCCATGCTCCGGTTCTTGTGGCTTCGATACAATTTTCGGTAGCAAAATCCGATGCTCAATTCATCAACAATTCCGAAAATCACTCAGCCACCAGCTCTGTGCCCTGTGCTCTGTTTTCTTTGCTCCATGCCCCGTGCCCCGTGCCCCATGCTCCATGCCCTTTGCTCTGTGCCCTGTGCTCTGTGCTCCATGCTCCATGCCCTGTGCCCTGTGCCCTGTGCCCTTAGTCCTCCAGTTTATCCTTCAGCGATTTAAATCCCTGCCCTAAAATCTCATTGGCATCCATTACTGTCAGGAAGGCTTTCGGATCTATTTTTTCGATAAATTCTTCGAGCATGGCCAGCTCCCGGCGATTGACTACTGTAAAAATCACTTTTTTGCTACTGCCATTATACATGCCTTCGCCGTGCAGGAATGTTCCGCCACGGTTGAGGTCGTTGATAATTTTGTCACGGATGGCTTCGTATTGGTCTGAAACAATAAAGATGGTTTTTTCATAGGAGATCCCTGAAAGCACTGCATCTATGACTTTCCCCATGACAAATATGGTAATCCATGAATAGAGCGGAATCCGCCAATCGCCAAATGCAATGAATCCTACCAGAACAATAACAGAATCCACACCCATCATCAATTGTCCCAGGGGTAGTTTCGTATACCTGGCAATA
Organism: Lentimicrobium sp.; assembly: GCA_013336205.1. Classification (GTDB taxonomy): domain Bacteria; phylum Bacteroidota; class Bacteroidia; order Bacteroidales; family Lentimicrobiaceae; genus Lentimicrobium. The sequence continues at coordinate 884 of JAAXUD010000693.1, forward strand.
ATCATCGCGATAACATCAGATCCACCCGACGTTGCTTTTGATTTAAAAATAAGGCCAACTCCGGCACCTACCAGTGCACCGCCAAATATTGAGGAGAGCAACGGATCGCTGTCAACCAGGGGCTTAAATTCTGAAAAATAAGAAAGTACATCAACAAAAACGGAGGTTAACACAAATCCAACAACTGTTTTGGTGCCGAATCTGGGACCAAGTACCCGCGTACCAATTATTGTCAGCGGAATATTGAAAGCCAGGGCGGTTAACCCAACCGGCAGACCGAAAGTATGATGCAGTACGATCGAAATTCCATAAATACCGCCAGGTATAATTTTATAGGGTGTAATAAAGTAAACATATCCCAGTGAAACCAGGAATGTACCAATAAGAATCAATGTGTAATTAGTAAACCATTTACGTGTAAAGAGTTTTTCTTTTTGCAGAAAAGCCATTTCAGTTTAAGTTTTAGGCAGCGGTTTGACTAATTTCGGTTGATCGGTTGAGTGGTTTTCTTTTCTAAATAGCTCAATCCGGATCTTATTCAGTAATCTTATCCCGAAGCGATTTGAAGCCTTCCCCCAGAATTTCATTGGCATCCATTACGGTTACAAATGCTTTTGGGTCAACCTCGTGGATGTATTCTTCGAGAATTGCAATTTCGCGCCTGTTAAGCACAGTAAATATAATGGTTTTGTCTGAGTTGTTATACATGCCCTTGCCGGGGATAAAAGTTCCACCTCTGTTCAGGTCATTGATAATTTTATCCCTGATCAGATCAAACTTACCTGAAACAATAAAAAGAGTTTTATCATAACTAACCCCTTGCATGGTAATGTCAATTACTTTTCCGGTAACAAAAATCACTATCCATGAATAAAGGGGTATGCGCCAGTCTCTGAATACAACAAGTCCCAGAAGAACAATAAAAGAATCTACATAAATCATCAGCTGTCCCAAAGGAAGCCTGGTGTATTTCGCGATAATCATTGCAACAATGTCGGAGCCGCCTGAGGTTGCTTTTGATTTGAAAATAAGGCCCAGACCAAAGCCAATCAGCACCCCGCCAAAGACACAGGCCATAAATATGTCGTTTGCCAGTCCAAGAGGATCTTTTTCGCCCACTACCATGGTCAGCAAGTCCATAAAAACCGAGGTAATCACGAACCCAACAATGGTTTTAATTCCGAACCGGGGGCCAAGGACTTTTATTCCGATTATTGTAAGTGGAATATTTAATACCAAACCAAACAGCCCTATGGGAATACCGGTTGGCCAAAAGGGGAAAACACCTGCAGTCAGGTGATGAACAACGATACCAATTCCATAAACACCTCCGGGAACTATATTGTATGGGTTGATAAAGAACACGAATCCGGCTGCCAGGATAAAGGATCCGATAATAATGAGTGAGTAGGAAATGAACCATTTCTTAGAAAAAGGTCGCTCGTTTTGTACAAAAGCCATGTTATTGTATTGTTAATGAGGTAAATAG
>JAAXUD010000694.1 GCA_013336205.1 Lentimicrobium sp.
CAGATTCGATATTACTAAGTTTGCAAGATGATCAGGCTATCCTGGAATATTATTTGACAGACTCACTGGTTGTGGGTTTCATACTGACAGATGGGAGATTATCTGCTGAAATATTGGGAATGAAAATAAAACTTGCAGAATGGAAATATTTTTATTGGAGTTGAAAATAAATGTTTTAGAGGTGGGGATGATTCAAACTAAATCGGTAATAATTGAGCAAATATCAATTACGGGGTGGAGTGAGGAGTGTATGGCAACGAGTATTAAACAGTGATTTTAAAACTGCGCTAAATAAATGTTAAGAAATCGTTAAATATCATTTTTAATGATTTTGTACTCAATGGAATTGCTCAGTTTCCTGCTCATTTTTATAACTGATACAGCAAAACGTGTCAACCTATCAGGAATATCGTTCATCATAATTGATTTTACAATGTATTATCAGGGAATTCCAATATTGGAGTAATTCCTTTTGTTTATTACAAATTTACACTTTTTACCTATTCTCTTAAACTCTGGACTTTTTACTTTTTACTTTTTTTACTTTTTACTTTAGACTTTTTACTTTTTACTTTATTCCTCCCTCATATGATTAAACCCCTGCGCTTCAATTGGATACAAACTTCCTCCATTGCTGATCAGGTATTCGCCTTCTGCCTTTTCCAGCATGTGGCCGATGATGTGAATGCCTTTCAGTTCTCTGACTTTTTCAAAATCATTCACATCTACGGTGAACAATAACTCATAATCTTCACCACCGTTCATGGCTGCGGTAGTGGGGTCAAGTTGAAATTCGGCGGCAACATCGGCAGTTACAAAATCAATCGGTATTTTATTTTCGTAAATGCGGCAACCAAGTCCTGAATCCTTGGTTATGTGCAGGATTTCGCTGGCCAGCCCGTCTGAAATGTCGATCATGGCGGTTGGTTTTACGCCTGCCTCACGCAGTTTTTCAAGTACATCAACCCTGGCTTCGGGCTTTAACTGGCGTTCCAGTATATAATCATTGCCATCGAGCTCCGGCTGCATCTGGGGATTGGCTTTAAAAACCTGTTTCTCCCGTTCAAGCAGCAACAAACCCATATAAGCGCCGCCCAGGTCACCACTAACGCATATCAGGTCGTTTTCTTTGGCAGTGCTGCGGTAGGTTACCTCCTCTTTCTTAGCCCGTCCAATCACAGTAACAGATATAAACAAGCCTGAAACCGATGAAGTGGTATCGCCACCTACCAGGTCTACTTTGTACTTTTCGCAAGCCATGCGAATGCCGGCATACAGTTCATCAAGCGCCTCCACCGAGAAACGATTCGAAACGGATATACCCACCAAAAGCTGGGTGGCAGTGCCATTCATGGCAACAATATCTGAGATGTTAACCACAACTGCCTTATAACCGAGGTGCCTCAGCGGTGTGTAGGTAAGATCAAAATGCACGCCCTCGACCAGCAGATCTTTGGAAACCAGCGTAACATATTCGCCATTATCAATTACAGCGGCATCGTCACCAACGCCTTTAAGGGTGCTGCTGTTGAAAGGCTTCAGCCCGGCTGTAAGGTGATCGATTAGGCCGAATTCGCCAAGTTCAGTCAATTCGGTGCGGTTGGGTGTGGAGTTGTCTGTCATGTTTTTGTATCAATTAATCAGGGGTGCAAAGGTAAACATAATCGGGAGTCAAATATTCTTACAGAAACGATGCTGCTGTTGCACCTGATCAACTGGAGATTTGATATTTTGCTGCCAAATCGCAGAATAACATAATAATTCGGGATTACAATCGCAGAATATTATGTTTTTTCGGGATTACAATATGATTTCCATAGGTTATGACATGCTATAAAGCGTAATTTCTCAATACAGTTACCTGAAAACAGGTTCAAGTCTGCAACATAACCCAAATCAGATTGTTTAAATACTTGTTAAGAATCAAAGGTTATTAAGCTTTGCACAGGGTAGAATCGATGCTGATCTCAGATTTTAGTTCTCTGGTGATAAAGGTGAAATTTAGTATCTTTGCCAACTATCTTAATTTAATCTAATTAAGTACTTAAATAAGCCTAAGGGCGATGGAAAAAGACCAGAACAACATACTCGACGAGGTAACCCAGGGTGAATATAAATACGGTTTCTACACTGATATTGAAATGGATACAGCCCCGGTTGGGCTGTCAGAAGATACAGTCAGGTTTATTTCAGCAAAAAAGAAGGAGCCTGAATGGCTGTTGCAATACAGGCTCGATGCCTACCACAAATGGCTGGGAATGACCGAGCCAACCTGGGCGCACTTGCATCATCCGCCAATCAATTACCAGGAGATCATTTTTTATGCAGCGCCCAAAAGGAAAAAAGAACTTGCTAGCATTGATGAG
>JAAXUD010000695.1 GCA_013336205.1 Lentimicrobium sp.
CATTTATCAGTTGGCCTCGGTCAGCAAGCAATTTACTGCAGCTGCCATCATGTTGTTAAAATCAGACGGAAAACTTGAATATGATGATCTCCTGGTTAAATACATTCCTGAATTACCTTATAAGAACGTAACCCTCAGGCAACTGCTGCACCATGTGGCCGGTCTTCCGAATTACATGTACCTGACCGATAAATACTGGAAAAGCGACACACCGCCAGACAATGAAGATGTTATTGACTTAATGGCTAAGTATAAATTACCAGTTTTCTTTCAACCCGGGGCAAGGTATGACTATTCGAATACCGGCTATGTTATGCTTGCAACCGTGGTAGAAAGAATCAGCGGCCAGAGTCTGAACGCATTCCTGCAACAAAGACTGTTCAAGCCGCTGGGCATGACTTCCACCTATGTTTACAGCACCGCTGACACCAGCATAATGCGCCGGCACATTGACGGGTTCAGGGCAACAAGATATGGTTTTTCCCGCATAGCCGATACCAGGAACAATGGCCCAGTGGGAGACAAAGGCGTTTGTTCAACCACAGGTGATATGTTTAAGTGGGATCGTTCGCTGTATATGGGCTCACCAATCAGCCTTGAGATTCTTGAAGAAGCCTTTACCCCAACCACCACCAGGTCGGGTAAGGAAGTTGCGTATGGATTTGGCTTCAGGATAAAAGATTATAAAAGCGGCAAGGCTATCTATCACAATGGTTTATGGGAAGGTGCAAGAACAAATTTCCATCGTTATCCGGAGTTTCAAAACACAATTATAGTTTTGAATAATACAAGTACCCGGATTAATCATGAATTGGTAAGGCAGATTGAGATCATTATTGGCGATGGCGCAGAAACTGAAGTTACTGAAATGCTTGCCACAATGGCTATTGAGGAAGGGGTTGAACCCGCACTGGAATTCTACCTTGATCTGCTTGACAGTGAACAACCTATAGAAGTCGATTTCAGGAAAATTGCCACCGTAGCCGAGTACTTGAAGAAAGCAGGGAAAACAGAGAAGGCAGAAGAGCTCGAGAAACTTTATGCTTTAGGCATAGAACAATCCGGAATCTGATTTTATCATTGGAATTTAAGTCCCCATAAATTACCTTCCCGGAATTATCCGACACCTTGGCATTTCTTCTGATTATCTGAGCTCAAAGTTTTTACCAAGGTAAACATTCCTTACCTGCTCATCTGCTGCCAACTCTTCAGCAGTTCCAGACTTCAGCACTGATCCTTCAAAAAGGAGGTAAGCCCGGTCGGTAATGTTCAGGGTTTCATGCACATTATGGTCGGTAATCAGGATACCGATATTCTTTTCTTTCAGTTTTAGTACGATTTGCTGAATGTCTTCAACCGCGATGGGGTCAACACCGGCAAAAGGCTCGTCGAGCAGAATAAAATGAGGATTTACAGCCAGGGCACGGGCTATTTCAGTACGTCTGCGCTCCCCGCCCGACAACTGGATGCCAAGGCTTTTTCGTACATGACTGAGTCCGAATTCCTGTATCAGTGATTCCAGTCGTTCACGTTGCTCCGCTTTATTCAGTTTGGTAAATTCAAGAACCGCGGCAATATTATGTTCAACACTCAGCTGTCTGAAAACGGAAGCCTCCTGGGCAAGGTAACCAATACCCAGCTGTGCCCTGCGATACATGGGCATTTCGGTAATATCAGTATCGTCAAGATAGACTTTTCCGGACAGCGGTTTTATAAGCCCTACTATCATGTAGAAAGATGTTGTTTTGCCGGCACCGTTAGGCCCGAGAAGACCAACAATTTCGCCCTGTTCTACCTGGACACTAACATTATTAACTACGGTGCGCTGACGATATTTCTTAACCAGGTTGTCTGTTCTGAGAATCATAGGTGTGTTACTTGAGCATTCAAAAGTAGGCAATAATCAGAAATCAAAGCGCATAGAAACCATCACCCCAAACTTTGCAATATCGGGATGATCGAGATAACTGAGTCTCCAGACCGCATCAACACGAAGAAACCGGAAAATATTTTCAACGCCTAATCCAGCTTCGAAATAAGGTTTTCCTATTGTATAGGTGCCATCCGGAAAGGTAGAATATTCAAGATTCTCTTTACTCACACTCCCTACAACTCCCTTTATCTGAGCCACTTCACGCCATTTTAGTTTCCGCATCAGTGGGATTTTATTCAGGAAAAATCCGACAAAATGATGTGTGTAGTAGAAACTGAAGTATTGATCACTGACAAATTCATAGTAATTCATCAGGTTAAATGCCGATTCGTCGAACCAGTAACTCTCGTTTCCCGGATGAATTTTCAGCAGTGGGTAAGGCAAATTTCCCCAGATTTTCCCGGTTTCTATTGAATATTTCGACC
>JAAXUD010000696.1 GCA_013336205.1 Lentimicrobium sp.
CAGTCTTTACATAGAGCATGTTGCCAACCGGGCTGGGATACACTGAAAAACCGGCTTCCGGCAAGGGACTGGGTTTTATACTTACAATAACTTCATTGCCATAATCAGTGCCATTCTTTTTAAAATATACAATCCTTTTTGAATAGCTATACCCATTTGGCGGGGCACCAAACTGATATCCCTGGTTCAGGTATTCTCCAAGACCAATAACATAAATAATTTCACCTTCCAGCGGCGGTCCATTCGTATCGTAAGGCCCCCAGCAATTGTCCGCGCCGCAAAAAACGAGATGTTCGGGTGATTCTCTGTATGACCACAAAGGCAATCCGAAATAATCGTCCAGATACAGATTTCTGTTCATCAAAAACCAAAGGGTGTCGGGTTTTTCAAACGGAACAGTTGCCAGTACCTCATTTTTCAGATAAGTCATTTGAATTGTATCCAAAACACCGTTTAATGAATCCTGATAAAAAGTGAACCTTGCAATGGTATAGGAAATGGTATCTGAGTTATCGGTTCTGGAAAGAAAAGTGTACTTAATAAACCGGTCGTAATTTTCAAACGGAGGGCCATACTGCCTGTAGAAAATATCGTGAAACTGAATTTCATCACCGGGCTGATGATCGTATATCAATTCATTGGTTATTCTTAGCAGACCCGCTTCGGGTGATGAATTACCCAGGAGCGTAATTGGTTGCAATACCTGGGGGAAAGAGTCCACCAGAAAAAACCGGATAAGCCCGAAATCCTTACCCAGGATAATCAACTGATTGTTCAGTTCAGATTCAATGATATTTCCCTGAATATCAGTGTGTGTTATTCTAAAAAACTTCACCGAATCAACCTGACCGCACACATTCATCGTATCCGGATTTTCGGCCGATATTTTAAACCGCTGGACATCATCTTCGAAAAATTGCGAATCTTCGCCCGGGAGTAATCCAAAATTGAAAATCAATGAAAGTCCTGCGTTGGTCGTGAATTGGTAAGAATCTGCAGGTTTTTTAACTACCTCAGTGCCAATCCAGATGGGTTTGGTTTGCGGGCGGCAGATGGGACCTCCCCAAAACATGCAGCTGTCAGCATCTATAAATTCATCTTCAACACTCCGGTAGGGATAGTAAACCGAGTCAACACCAAACTGAACAGCCGAATCAAATGACAGGCTAAAGGTAACGCCGGCCTCCGGAAATGTGGTGAATACTTTTTTTGAACCGGCATTGAAAAGTTGATAGTCCTGCGATGAAACGCTAAGGCTCAATACCAATAAAGACAGTGTAAACAAATTTGTTCTCATAGCTTATCTCTTGATTAACCTATAGGTACTTAAATGATCTTCATTGAGTATTTTAACCAGGTAAATCCCCGTTTTAAGATTTGTGATATTCAGGCTTGTCAGTTGATTTTCAAGGGCTGTACTGATTTGCAACTGACCGTTTATATTAAAAATCTGCGCGGAGCCTTTAGTGTTGAGCATATTTCTGATAAAAAGAATATCTCCGGCCGGATTGGGATAAATATCTGTCCACAGTTCAGAAAAATCCTGATTATCCTCCATTCCTATCGTAAAACACCCGCTTTGCCAGTGATGGATGATTTTGGGGGCCGGATAGTTTTCAGGCTGTGAAATCGTAAAAGGCACTAATCCAATGTAACAGGTATCATTATACACCAGGTCGGTATAAAATACCTTTACGATATAATCACCAGGAGAGAGGGAGTCAAGGGTTACGGAAAGATCAAAGTTACAATAGCAATAGGCAACATCGCCGGTATCAGTCTGCAACCAGGTGAGCGTATCGTTGCCCGTGTTTGTAACTCCCATGGTGTACAATGCCCCGCAATTGCGGTAGGCCGTATCATTTTTCAAAACAACTGTATCGCCATGAACTTCTGCCGATAACAATCCCATACCTGCTGGATCGCATTGAGCCATAGTCAGGTAAGGAATCATAGTGAGGAGAAAAACAATAGCTTTCATCATCAAAAAGTTTTAAAAGACCTTAAAAATTGCAAAGATTCTATGCCGGCTTCCATAAACAATTCTTTAACTCCATAAAGATACTCGAATATAAGGAACAGTCTGATATTAAATTAAATTATAGATTCGAATTAATATAAGAGTATTAATGGAATAGAAAATCAGACAATTTTTACCGGAAATCAGGTTCTTTAATCTGATGGTAATATTTAAGGCTACCTTCTGACAATACTCCGCTAATATTTTTTAATCAACTGATTTGCAGGGTATTGTATAACTGTACTAAATATTTATAACACAATGATAATCATCCCGATAGCTATCGGGATTGCGTCTTTGCGTCTTTGCGTGATTCTTAAAATTACCGGACTATTGTT
>JAAXUD010000180.1 GCA_013336205.1 Lentimicrobium sp.
TTTTGATCAGTACCGGCCTGCTCCGTTCATGCCGGTGCAATTCAATGGCCTGGGCTGTCATTTTCTTCATTAATTCAGCCAGCACTGCACGGCTGATTCTTTCAGCAGAAGCATCAAGATCAAAAATATTCATGATAAATTCAGAACCGGCATAAACCATATCCCGGTCCTTTTCCGAAACAACCCTGACAGAATCAACAGAAACAGAAGGGTTAGAAGCGGCATCACTTATTCTCCCGGAGATCGCGGCTGCCCGCTCCTCAGCAGTATAAGAAGAAATGCCCCCGACATAAAACAGAATGCGACCATCAATTTTTACAGGCGCTGTATTTTTCCGGGGTCCATTTACTTCAGAATCAATTTCATCGGCAGATTGACCGTAAACATAGCCAGGATGATGTACAATGATCAGGAATGAAAATAATACCAATAATCTCACAAGGCTATTGTACTGCGACATAAGAGATTTTCTGTTTTCCATATTGCTACACTATTATTTTCAGTTAAAGGCAACTATGACATTGGGTACAGACTAAAAACTAAAAATTGACACTTTAAATCACCAAATCCAATGTATAGATTTACAAATTATACAAATTTTAGCGTCTTAGTGCCCTGGTTTCTGACCTTCTTTTAATTTTTCGAAGCTGGTTAATATTCTCTTGTTTAAAACTGATGACCGGAAAATCGCATTCACTCAAACCACTTTCCAATTTTAAGTTTGTTTCCTGTTTCATCAAATACTATTACGTCCCTCAATAAAATTAAGGGACGTAATAGTATCAATGGTTGCTGTCATTGTTTTAAAGTTGTGACAGATGATGGTGTTTGTTAATTTATCAATCCATAATCAAATTGTAAATTCTTCGGGTAACCATCCGGAATAAAATCAATTACCAACCTCCGCCCAGGGCTTTAAACAAATTTACAACAGCAATGTTTTGCTGGGTTTGTGCGGCAGATTCATTGAATTCGGCAGCGAACAGATTATCCTGCTGTATGAGCAATTCCAGATAATTGGAGTAGCCGTCAAAGTAACGGGCTTCGGTAAGGATGTAAGCTTTTTTAGCAGCCTCAAGTCCCGATTTATAGGCCTCATATTGCTGTTTGTTGAGGCGTAGCGATGCCAGTGAATTGTCAACTTCTGCAAAAGCATTCAGCACCGTTTTCTGATACTGATAGCTGTATTGATCAGCCTGATAGCGCTGGGCTTCTACCCGTCTTTTGTTTTTCCCGAATTCAAAAACCGGTCCCAATATTCCTCCGCTTAATCCAAATGCCATGGAAGCGGGATCAACAATGGTGGCCAGGTCGGAAGTGGCTGCCCCAAAAAAGCCTGTAAGACTGATGGAGGGGAAGCGCATGGCTGTTGCCACGCCAATTTCTTCAGTCTGTGAAATCAGGGTTTGTTCCGCTGCAATAATATCGGGCCGGCGCCTCAACAAATCAGAGGGAATACCTGCAGGGATTTCAGGAGGCAGCTGCTGATCATAAATACTCTGCCCCCGCTCAATGGCCCCTGGTGTAAGTCCTGTCAGCACCCGCAAAGCATTCTGGATAGTGATAACATCGCGTTCTGCATTCGGAACAGCGGCCATTGCAGTTGCCAGTTGCTGCTGCGCCTGCAGTTGATCCAATTCTGACACATACCCCTGGTTAAATCTTTCGGAAATTGTTTTTAAAGATTCCGTTCGTGATATTACGGTTCTTTTTGCAATGTCCAGTCGGTTATCGGCATCACGGAGCGAGAAGTAAAGGCTGGCCGTTTCGGCAATCAGGCTTACCCGGACCGCCTGAGCATTATTCTCAGTGGCCAGAAACTGCGCCCGGGCCGAACGTTTCTGATGGCGAAGTTTACCGAACAAATCAAGCTCCCAGCTCATGGTAGCATAACCTCCGTATGACTGTCCGTCAATGCCTGCACCCATTTTCTGCGCATTTTCCCCAATATCGCCAATGCCTGCATTCAGACTGTAACCGAACGACGGATACAAAACAGCTTTGGAAATGCCATACGTTGCCCGGGCTTCTTCAACCCTTGCAATGGCTGTAAGCAGATCAAGATTACTGCTTAAAACGGTTTTGATAAGATTTGTAAGTGCCGGATCCTTATACACTTCAGTCCACCCGATCAGCGAAATTGAATCTTTGATGGCTGCAGAATCCAGCACAACAGTTGCAACCACCACAGTTGAGTCACCCCCGGCATAACCAGTATTTACCATCATGGCAGGACGATCATACTTTGGCCCGACCAGGCAGGAAGTAAACACAAGGGCAGAAAGACCAGAAATCAATAATAATTTTTTCATCTTACTTGTCCTCCTCTGTTTTAATAACTTCCGGTTCAACCTTTTTCTTTTTTCCCATATTTTCGATCATAACAAATAATGCCGGAATTGATAGTACACCAAGTATGGTAGCAATCAACATCCCGCTAAATACAGCCATTCCCATTACAATCCGGGCCTGAGAACCGGCTCCTGTTGCGGTAAGAAGCGGAGTTACTCCCAGAATAAAAGCAAAGGCTGTCATCAGGATAGGCCTGAAGCGTAATTTAGCTGATGTCATAGCTGCATCAAGAAGCGGAACGCCTTTTTCGTGTTCAGCTTTGGCAAATTCCACAATCAGAATGGCATTTTTAGCCGCCAAACCAATAAGCATCACCAATCCGATTTGAGCGAACACGTTATTCACGTAGGCATCATTCCCAAACCTGGCCAGGAATAATCCCAGAAAAGCACCAAAAAGGGCAAAAGGAGTACCCAGGAGGACGCTGAAAGGCAGTTTCCAGCTTTCGTATTGTGCAGCAAGAATCAGGAATACAAATACCAGGGCCATTATAAACACGGTTCCACCTCCGGGAGAGTGTTTTTCCTGATAGGAAAGATTTATATAGTCATAACTCATGGTAGATGGAAGGACTTCTTTGGCAACTTCTTCCAGGGCTGTTAACGCCTGTGCACTGCTATAACCATCGGCCGGCTCACCACCGACCTCTGCAGCACGGAAAAGGTTTAAACGGTTGGTGAAATCCGGGCCGGTTACTTTGGTCACGGTAACCAGGGTTGAGAGTGGTACCATCTGGCCCTTGCTGTTTTTAACAGACATTTGTTGCAGTGCTTCTGGATTTAAGCGATCCTGCCCCTCAGCCTGGAGAAAAACTTTATACTGCCGCCCAAAGCGGTTGAAATCGTTCACATAGCTGGCCCCCAGAAATGCTCCGAGCGCCTCTGTAACTGAAGTAACAGATACGCCCAGTTTCATGGCTTTTTCGTTGTCGATCTCAAGTTTAAACTGGGGTGAACCTGCATTAAAGTTAGAGTAAACTCTTTTAATTTCAGGCCGTTTCTGGGCAGCGGCAATAAAAGCCCTGGTTTGTTGTTCCAGGTATTGTGGTGTATTGCCTCCCCTGTCCTGCAACATCATACTAAAACCAGCCGCTGCACCCAGACCCTGGATAGCCGGTGGACCGAAAGCCATTACTGTTGCATTGGTAATTGTAGCCCCGAAAACTCTATTTAGTTTATCTGCAATTTGTTTAGCGGTCATGGATCTATCTTCCCAGGGTTTCAGGGACACGAAAACAAACCCGTTGGAAGGCAAATTTGAACCGGTAAGTAAACTGAAGCCGTTTACAGTGGTATAGGACAGAATGGCTTCCTCTTTTGCCAGAATGGCCTCCACTTTGCGGGCAACCTCGTCGGTTCGTTGCAATGAAGATGCAGGAGGAGAACTGATGTTGACCAGTATATAACCCATATCTTCTTCGGGAACAAAGCCGGTAGGCACTTTTAACCCCAAAAATCCTGCAACTATGATTGTTATTCCCAACAAAGCCACTACACGAATAGATTTGCGTGCAAAGAAACCGGCACCGCTCAGATATTTGGTGGTTACACTCCCGAAAACTTTATTAAACCATCGGTAAAACTTTGGCATAAAACCCTTTTGCTGATCAAGGGGCCTGGTTGGCTTCAACAACATGGCACATAAAGCAGGGCTGAGCGACAAAGCGCTGAATGCCGAAAAAGCTACTGAAACCGCGATGGTAAGTGCAAACTGCTGATAAAACCTGCCGGTAATACCGGGAGTCATGGCTACAGGAACAAATACAGCAATTAAAATCAGGGCAATGGCCATTACTGGTCCCGAAACTTCCTTCATGGCCTGTATGGTTGCTTCTCGCGGAGATTTGCCTTGTTCAATGTGGTGCATCACAGCCTCCACCACCACAATGGCATCGTCGACCACAATCCCGATGGCAAGCACCAGCCCCAGTAACGAAAGGGTATTAATCGAAAATCCCAGCAATGGAAATACGGCGATGGCACCCATGAGCGAAACCGGCACGGTGATTAACGGAATAAGGGTTGCCCTCCAGTTTTGAAGGAAAATAAAAACTACGAGAATTACCAGTAAAATTGCTTCAAACAGGGTATGAACAATATCTGTGATCCCGGCTGTAATGGCCAGTGTTGTATCTAATGACTCCTGGTATTCAATGTCTTTTGGAAAATTCCGCGAAAGTTCTTCCATTGTTGCCTTTGCATTGGCGGCAACTTCCAGTGCATTGCTGCCCGGCATCTGATAGATGGCTAAGGCGGCGCCTGGCTTGCCGTTTCTACGGGCTGTTGTGCTGTAGTTTTCAGTCCCCAGTTCAATACGGGCAATATCACCAAGCAATACCTGCGCCCCATCCTCTTTGCTGCGCACAATAATCTTAGAAAATTGTTCCTCGGTTACCAGGCGATCCTGCAAGGTAGCGCTGTAGGTAAATTCAGTTCCGACAGGGGCCGGCTCCGCACCGAATTTACCACCCGGGCTGATCATATTCTGAGCGTTCAGGGCATTTTTTACATCTGCCACAGTAATGCCGAGCTTACTCATTTGACTGGCCTTCAGCCATATCCGCATTGAATAAGCACTTCCAAAAAGAGAAACCTCCCCTACGCCCTTAATTCTGGCAAGGGGGTCCAGTATGTTAATGTTTGCGTAATTGTTCAGGAAGTTCGCATCATAGGCTGGATTATTAGAAGTAATTGTAAAAAGCAGCATGGGAAAAGACAGGGATTTTTTGATTGATACCCCTGTTTGCTTCACACTTTGAGGCAGAAAGGGTTCTGCCTGCTTTTCCTTGTTCTGAGTCAGCATATTGGCATTGTCAAGGTCGGTGCCAACATCAAAGGTCACTTCAATAGAACAGGCTCCATCGGATGTATTGATTGATTTCATGTACAACATATTCTCCACCCCGTTCACCTTCTGCTCTATCGGTGTGGCAATTGCCTGTTCAACATTCAACGCATTTGCGCCTGTGAAACTGGTCGTGATTTTAACCATTGGTGGAACAATATCAGGATACTGGGCAACTGGTGTCTTTTGCAATGCAAGGTAACCCAGTATCACAATAATGATACTGATTACCATGGCGACTATTGGTCTGCGAACGAAAAATTCTCCCATAATACTTGCTGTCTTAAATTATTTAGAAGTTGCTGCTTTATCGCCTGGCATGCCGGGCTGCCATTCTGCTGGCTTAGGCTTAATGACCGTGCCATTTCTCAATAGCTGCGTACCGCCGAAAGCGATTTTGTCGCCTGCAGCCAATCCATCCTCAACAACGTAAGCATCTTTGTAAGTTGGCCCTGTGGTTATTATTTTCATCTGCACTTTGCTGCTGTCGCCCAGCACATAAACCATGCTTATTCCCTGCATTTCGATAACAGCGCGCTGCGGCACAAGCAATGCCTCTTTCCTGACATCAGTTACCAGCAACACTTTTACGTATTGACCGGGCCGGAGCAATTTATCAGGATTCGGGAATGCCGCCTCTAAGGTCATAGCGCCTGTTGTCGGATCAATCTGCCGGTCAGCAAAACTCAGTTTCCCGGTTTCCGGATACATTGAACCATCTGATAATTTTAAGGAAATAGATTGACCAGCTCCTTTGAGTCCTGAGTCTTCCTTGTTTATTTCCCTGATAATGCGCAAATACTCCTGTTCACTTATAGTAAACTGAACCCTTATATCGCCCAGATCAGAAATGGTATTTATAACTGACGTAGGTCCGGGCTGAACATAGTCGCCAACCCTGACTTTTGATATCCCGATCAAACCAGAAATTGGGGCTGTAATCCTGCAATAACCCAGTTTGATTTTTGCATTGTCAAGTGAAGCTTCAGCGGCTTGCACTTTTGCTTTTGATGCGTCGTATGTCGCTTTTGCCGCC
>JAAXUD010000181.1 GCA_013336205.1 Lentimicrobium sp.
CAACATTCCCTTTCAACATGGTCCAGACCGGGCAGTAGGTTTCTTCTGAGAGTTTTAAAACCTTTTTCATGTACTCCGTAGTTGTATTTGGCGAAGTCAGATGTAAAAAAATGGTTATGTAAAAGTCAGAAGTCAGAAGTCGGAAGAATAATGGATTGAAGCTTATCTTTTTAGCAGAAATTTTTGCTTTCGCCTTTCGCCATGTCACCCCTTCTAAAAGTAAAAGACTACAATTTTAAACAGACTTTTTGACTTATTCAGATTTAAGAAAATCCCCGTCAATGATCAGTAATTTTACGCCTTGATCCGAAACTGACCGGTGTGAGCTCAATTCATCCGAGACCACGTAAGTCATTCCTTTGGCTAAAAGAAAGCTTTCGCCGTTCTCTATTTCGCTGATGAACTCTCCTTCGAGGCAATGTACAATATGGCCTTTGCGGCACCAGTGATCGGCCAGGTATCCGGCAGAATATTCAACTATCCGGATTCGCAGACCGTCAAACTGAATGGTTTGCCAGGTAGCTGTTCCTTTCTCGCCGGGATACTTTATTTTCGGAATTATTGACCAATCAATACTCTGGAAAGGGATTGCTGTTTTTTTCATAGTTCATTTTATTATTCAGTTCATCCGGTAATAGATTCGAAGTAAATCAAAACCCGGTTAAGTAGTGCTACCTAATATCCACAATCCGAAATCCGAAATCCGAACCGAAGCGAAGCGGAGCTCACCGAAGGTAAATCCGAATTTTACTTATTATCCAGCCACTTCTTAAACGCAGTAACTTTATCAATGCTAACAAAGACCTGTTCAGTTGGCAAGGGTGAAAGTTCAAGTTTCAGGTGGCTTTTCGGATAAATATGCACATTGGCGATTGAATCGATTTTAATCAGGAATTTGCGGTTGATGCGGAAGAAATCTTTTGGATTTAGTACCTGCGATAATTCTTCAAGGCTGTCGTCGACCGGGTATTCCGATTTATTTTTGAGCACCATAAAGGAAATGCCTTCGGTGGAATAGAAGTAGGCGATTTCGGGAACAGTAAAGGTTTTAATTTTTTGGCCGACTACAATCGAAAACCGTTCTTTATAGGTAATGCTTTTTTGAGAAATGAGGTTAAAAAGCGACGAAAAGTCGATTGCCTGTTTCAAAGGAGCAACCATATCCCTGTATTTCTTTATAGCATTGCCCAACTCTTCTTTAACAATAGGCTTCAACAGGTAATCTATACTTTTTAGTTTGAAAGCCTTTATGGCGTACTCGTCGAATGCAGTGGTAAATATAATCTGCGATTGCACCGCGACCTGGTCGAAAATAGCAAAACTCAGGTCATCATCAAGCTGGATATCGAGAAAAATAAGTTCGGGATGCGGGTTCGATTTCAGCCAGGCTACCGATTCCTTTACGGATTGAAGTTTAGCCACAATTTCAATGGAGCTGTCGCATTCGCTGATCATATTTTCGAGGCGGCGGGCAGCAAAGTCTTCATCTTCGATAATGATGGTCTTCATGGTTTGAGAGGGTTGATTATTTCGTTAAAAATTTCAGGATTCACCGGGTAGCGCGATTTAAGCTGGTTTTTATACTTTTTGATCATTGGGCGCAGATCAGCCAGGACGATAGGCTTCAGCAGGTAATCAATTCCTTTCAGTTGAAATGCGCGGGTCGCCAGCTCATCAGTGGCTGTTGTAAATACGATGGAGCAGCAAATCGGAACTTCTTTAAAAATGGCGAAACTGAGGTCGTCTTCCAGGTGTATGTCGAGAAATATCAGGTCAGGCTCTTCGTTTGCTTTGAACCAGGCTATCGATTCCGATACCGATTCCAGTTTTGCCGGAATCACAATGGTTGGGTCGCATTCCCGTATCATATTTTCAAGTCTGCGGGCTGCAAATTCTTCGTCCTCAATAATTACAATTTTCATTTCTTTCGGATTAATCAATTTTTACAAGAGGTACTTTTGCTATAAACTGGGTTTTGGTTTTTTTGAAAACAGGCTCAGTATTGTTCAGCAACAGGTACCTGTTTTGAATATTTTTCAGGCCGACTCCAGTAGAAATTATTTGTGAAGGGCGTTCCTGAAGGTTATTCACTATGTTCAGGAAATTCTGCTTATCAATGAAAATATCAATGTGAAGCGGATTGGATTTCGACATGATGTTGTGCTTGATGGCATTTTCAATCAGCAGTTGCATAGCCAGCGGGATAACCTGGTATCCTCGTTTCGACTCAGGAATATTGATATTAACGTGGAGTTTATTTATAAACCGGATATTCAGCAGGAAAATATAGGCATCCAGAAAGATAAGCTCGGTATTCAGATCGACCAGTTCATTGTCCTTATTTTCCAAAACATACCGGTACACCTTCGACAGGTGTTCGGAAAATTTCTCTGCCAGGTCGGGTTCAAGTTTAATAAGCGATGTTAAAACATTCAGGCTGTTAAACAGGAAATGAGGATTTACCTGTTGTTTGAGTACATCAAACTGCGACTGAAGATTTTCCTTTTGAAGGTTAATGAGCTGGGTACGCGCTTCGGTAAGGCTTTCTGAACTTTCGATAACGCGTTGTTCAAGATCACGATTGAGCATTTCAAGGTTGTGTTTAGCTGTTTGTAATTCATTTTCAATTTTCACCCTGTCGGAAATATCGCGTATTATGATAAATGCCGCCGGGGATCCGTTGTAGGCCGATGTTCGTGAATTCAGCTCCACGGTTACAATCGAACCATCTTTTCTTTTGATATGACTTCGATATAATGTAGTGAAATCTTCTCCGGCCATCCGTCGTTTGTGATAGTCCATCATAATCTGTTGGTCTTCTTCCATTACCAGGTTCAGAAAAGGAAGTTCAATCAATTCTTCTTCGGTGAATTGAAGCATCTCACACATACTGGTGTTTACAAACTTCAGTTTACCGTGTTGTGTAATTACTATTCCATCCGTTGCTTTATCAATCACAGTGCGGTATTTTTCTTCACTAAGCTTCAGCTGCTCCTGCATTCGGCGGGTTTCGGTCAGATCGTGAACTGTTAAATAACTTACAATCTGGCCGTTAAGTTCCAATATAGATGAAAATGTATCGCATTCTCTTACAGATCCGTCTTTTGCCAGGAAGTGAAATATCCCGTTTACTGTTGACCAATCGCCCATTTTGCGTCGCTGGCTGATTTCCATGCCTCGCTGTCGGTCTTCAGGAACGACCATATTTATGGCAGGCATGTTGTATAACTCTTCAGCGCTGTAGCCCAACATTTTACATAAAGTGCTGTTCACAAATTCAATTTTATCGCCAATGATTGCGAAAACACCGTCCTGCGAGTTTTCAATCAGGGTTTTATATTTGGATTCACTTTCGCGGAGGGCGTACTCCATGGCCTTGCGCTCGGAGATATCCACAATAATACCCTTGGAGCCAACTGCTATTCCATTCTTAATAAACTGCGTTCCGTACAATAAAATCGGGAATGTACTTCCATCTGTGCGCCTTGCAGTTAACTCAACTGCTTCAGGGTGTTTGTCTTCAGTTCCTGAAAACTTCTGTGTCTTTTCAAATTCAAGTGCTTTTACTATCCGGGGATGATCTTCAGGAATGATCAGGTCAAGTGCTTTTATATTCCGAAAACCTTCGGGAATACCGAATGCATTCAGACCGGCTTTGTTCATAAAAATCAGCGAACCTGCCGCATCCAATTCGTAAACTGCCTGGGGCAACATTTCGGCCAGTTCCCTGTACTTCTGTTCGCTTTTGCTTAATGCCTCCTGGTTTTGGATGCGTTCAGTAATATCACGGGAAGTAACAATCTGGATATTCCGGTTACCCATTCTCGTAAATCCGGCGCTAAGTTCAACCGGAAAAACGGTTCCGTCTTTCTTTTTATGGTATCTGACCGGTACCAGGCTAACATGCTCATGCGTAGCTTCACTTGTCTTTTCAGGTTCAGCTGACACATCCGTGTTTTTCATTAAAAGCAGCTCAGCGTGTGAATAGCCATAAATAGAAGTAGTGGCAGGATTTGTATCCAGAATTTCACCCGTATCTGCATCAATCATAAAGATGGCATCCGACTCGGCGGCAAACAACTGCCGGTACTTTTCTTCATTTTCCTTCAGCTCGGTCTGCATGCGTTTGCTTTCGGTAATATCCTGAATGGTGAAGAAACTCGCCCATTGTCCGTCGAATTCAATTAAAGTGGAAGATGTTTCGCAGTCTTTGACTTCTCCATTCCGGGACATCATGCGAAACTCTTCATTAATGGTTGAAAAGTCACGACTTTTGCGCTTTTCAGCAATCCGTGCAGCCTTATACCTGTCATCGGGATGGATCAAATGGATGGAAGGCATCTGGTAAAACTCATCAATGGAGTAATCCAATATTTTAGAGATTGTTTTGTTTGCAAAAAGTACTTGGTCATCTCTGATTATGAGGATACCATCCTGCGAATTTTCGACCAGGGTTTTGTATTTAGCTTCACTTTGTTCAAGAGCTTGTCTCAGTGCATGTTGCTCGGTGATGTCGCGCATAGTAACAAATGATGCATTCTGACCATCAAGCTTTACGGTACTTGAACTCATCTCGACGGTAAGCCGTTTCCCGGTTTTATGAATAAATTTTGCAACATAATTCAGGGTTCCCAGTTCCCCCTGCATTCGTTTATCATGAATTTCTAGAACCCGTTCCCTGTCCTCCGGCGCTAAAAGGCTTTCAGGCTGTATTTCCATGATTTCCTCCATCGAATACCCCAGAATATTACAAAATGCCTCATTTACAAGAAAAAACCTCCTGTTTAGCGATATTGACACCCCATTAAGGGATTTTTCAATGAGTGTGCGGTACAGGATTTCGCTTTCACGCAGCGCGAGTTCCATGTTTTTGCGCTCTGTAATATCCTGTTGTATTACAACAAAACCTTCTACATTTCCTGACTCATCCTTATAAGGTGCTGCAATGGTATTAGCCCAGTAGTTTTTTCCTGTTTTGTGATAAGTAAGCAATTCTCCCTGCCATTTCTCGCCTTTCATAAGAGTTTGGGCAACATCAGCGCGCGATTCGGGCGTTTTACCTTTGTATATGGTATCGTTGATGTTTTTATGTAACAGATCATCTTCGGTATAGCCCGACAATTGGGTGAAAACAGGGTTTATGTACTCAAAATTCATTTTGTTATCCATAATAAGAACCGAACCTGGAGCCTGTTCCAATACCAACAGAAATTTGCTTAATTTCTTATTCTTTTCACTTAAAGTCTTGTTCGAGAGGTAGCTTTCCGCTTCGGCACTGTTCCGGCGATAAGCCGCATAAAAACCAATAAATAAAGTTCCTGAATAAAGAAAAACCATTTTGGCAATTTCATAATCAATGAGTTGAACTTCTCTTTGAGCAAACACCCCTGCCATAAACATTATAAAAAATATAAGGCTGTGGATGATAAGTTCCCTGTAATTAAAAGGCACCAGCACAAACCAGCCAATCAAAATAAAAAACAGTCCGAACCAGTAAGGACTCTGGCTTGCCCCGGTAAACATGACCAGCAACATGCAGAATGATGTACCAAAATAAAAACCGGCTGTGAGATGTTGTTTGTAAGCCTGATTCGATTTACGGAAGTAAGCAATTGTAAAATTTGCAACAAATACTGCAATTGTTAATATTCTGAGCCAGAATAGTGTGTTATCCGATTGTTTCAGGTAATATTTGTCGAACATTTGCCACAACAGCACTATTATAAAACCACCTATGGTCAGCAGGAGTAAAATGCTCTTCATCTGATGCAAACGCGAGTCTTTGAAAGCACTTTCGCTGTTTATTTTGTTCAGTTCTTTAAATTTCATTTTGAAAATGTTTTTGAACTGACAATTTATGTATTTATTTTGTAACAAAGTGCTCGTTTTAAAGCTTCTGACTGTAATTTTTTATTTTTCTCCCAATGATTCACAAAGATATTTCGGGCCCGGCTAAATAAAAATCAAAACACATTGAATACCTGAAACGGAAGGTTGAATACTTGAAATATAAATGTGAGTGGATTTTATAAACCTATCCCAATAATCTGTCAAAAATGGAGTTTTCGGAGTGGACTCGAATTTTAAAAACAAGAGGAATACATTTCTTAATCTGATCCCCCGTAAGGGCGTTAAAATCCAATTGCGATAAGCAAGAAATTAACAATAGTAGCTGGAATCATTTTATCCGGAATCGGGGAATCGGAATTATATCGTTAACGCTTTTC
>JAAXUD010000697.1 GCA_013336205.1 Lentimicrobium sp.
CACCATAGTCACCTGTAACAAAAAAAGCACCCGATTTGTGCCATGCGACGCTTAATAACAAAACTTGTTCTGGTCTGTGTTTTATTGTCTTTAGCAGATTTCCATCAATATCATGAAACCTTATTTTGTCTGTAACTGTTATAAATATATTCTTATGCGGATGCCAATCAATAGCAGTTATACTTGATTTGTTTTCATTCATAAATGACCTTACTAATTTTCCTGTGATGTCGAATATCAATATTAGTCCGTCGTTGTCGGCAACAGCTAAAAATTCACCTGTATAGTTCCAATCCAATCCTCTTGCTCCATCGGGTGAAATTCCGTTCAAATCAATTTTTTCATTAGTTTCCAAATTGATAATGCACGTTTTGTCTTCCGATAATTGCGTTGCTACTGCAATAATATTTTTTGATGGGTGCCATTTTACACGGGTTATTGTGTTTTTTATTTCAAATGATTTATATGGCTTTATATCCTTTTCACTATAGATTTTCAAGGTGCCCAGATTTCCACCAATCGCAATGAATTTTCCATCAGGACTCCAATCTGTTGTCCAGAGAATTTCCTTGCTTGTAGTAACCTGAGCAAAGGTTTGATTAAATAACACTATGATCAGAAGAATTAAGAGTGCTGATATTTGATTTCTATTAGCCATTAAATTATAGATATCTTTCAGGGTTGCTGCTAGCGCAGGGCTGTGCGGAGGTGATCTATTTCCTGAGCCTTTGCGGTATCTCCACCCGATGAATAGAGGAAAGATAACAATTCGAAAAGTTTATCGAGTACGACCTTTGCATCAACAGGTCTGAAAAGTGCTTCCTCTGCCGGAACCTTCAACCTTTTAAGAAGCGCTGCTATTTCGTTGCGGGTAAAGACCCCTCCTTTATTTTCAGGGTTTATATAGAACATCACCCTGGCATCTTTATTCAGAAAGGGGCCAGCCTCATCGAGCCAGGCTAATACCAGGCGCTCACCGGGAAGAATTGCTGCATGTACCGGCAGATTGAGGCTTTGGGCAAGGGTAGCATAAAGCACCCCTATGGAGAATGAATATCCGGTGTGCGTTTCCAGCAAATTGTTCAGGAATAAAAATCTTGGCTCTGAAACCTGTTGCGACGGCAACTGCATTTTGTGAAGGTCAAATATTATGTGGTTAAGCACTTTGACCTTTTCAAGGGCAGTCAGATTATTGTTAAGTTCAAGCCAGATATCCCGTTGCAGTAAATAAAACTGCCTGCGCAATGCTTCCTGGTCAATGCTTTGAAACTGGTAGCGGGTAAAAATAATGTAAGCTTCCAGCAGGTTGTTGTTGCCATAGTGAGCCCACTGTGTCAGATCGAGGAACAGCTGGTCGAACTGTATGTTGTGGATAATGTCTTCGATGCGCTGCTGAATGTAGTTGTCGAATGTGTTCTCCCAGGCAGACTCGAGCAAAGGCACTGCAGAAGCACCATAGGAGAAAATCCTGTCACGCACCTTGATAAAGGAACCATGATCAGGCTCATCAATAAGGCTAATGAGTGCTTCGAGCTGAGGGTCGTATTCTTTTTCTGTCACCACCTCACAAAATTACAATACAAAACCAGCAATTTGATATGGGTGGAAGACATTATTTATCAACATCTTATTGTTGAATAGTCAGGACGGGTTAACGCGAAGCAAGACCGCGCCCTTGTTACAGTTCAGGCAGGCTGATCAGTCTTTCAAGCACCTCAGAAATCAGGTTTTCTATCACAGGATGGTAATCTTTGCTGTATTTCTTCTCAACGCGGTTGGCGACAATGGCGCATACGGTGAGTGTATTGTGCCCAAGCATTTTTCCAAGGCCGTACAATGCAGACGTTTCCATCTCAAAATTCAGTACATGTTTGCCGTGAAAATCAAATCCACCTATCGCCAGGTTGAGGTCAGGGTGGGTGGTTTCAAGGCGCAGAATCCTGCCCTGGGGTCCGTAAAAACCAGGAGCCGTGGCTGTCATTCCCTGCAGAAATCCATTCCCGATATGGGCAAGAAGTTCCGGAGCGCAGGCTACCGCATAAGGCCGCGGGAAAATAGCCGGCCAGTCGGTTTGTGCAATAAATGCCTCGGTTATTTCACGGTCAAGCACTTCCGATAGTCCTTTGTAGTAGTATAGCATACCGTCGAGTCCAATTCCATGCGTGGAGGCGACTACTGAATCTACAGGAATGCCGGCCTGTAAGGCACCCGAAGTGCCAAGCCTGATAATATTCAGTGAAGTATGTTCCGGTTTGATTTCTCTTTTTTCAAGATCGATGTTGACAAGGGCGTCAAGTTCATTCAATACAATATCAATATTGTCGGTGCCCATGCCTGTGGAAA
>JAAXUD010000698.1 GCA_013336205.1 Lentimicrobium sp.
AGGGCGGGGTGCCCATCGATACCCGGCCGCAAATGCTGACCGGCTGGTTAAGAAATCAGCCTGCAGCAGGCGATGCCAGTATCATTGGTATTGGCCTGTTCAGATGGAATGGCAGTAGTCGCGATACCCTGGCGCTTGGGTACAATGTTTTTAGTGACCAAATCCCAAACTGGCAGAAGTTTAGTATTCCGATTGATTATATGATGTGGGAGATGCCTGATACAATGAATATTATGTTCTTTTCATCGAGCCTGATATCAGGCAATATTGTAAATGGAAGTACAATCTGGGTCGATAACCTTAGCCTGGAATATGGACCGGTTTCAATCAGTAATATCAATGCAGACAAAACACCATCGATCAGGCCGGCATCAGGCCCGGACTCATATACACTGACAGGCCTGGGAAGTGATGTTGCTGAAATCAGCATTTATAACCTGAGCGGAGGCTGTGTGATGAATCTGAAACTTGCCCCTGGTCAGTCTGAAATCGATATTAATGCTTCCGGATTAAAAGCCGGACTTTATATCTTAAGAATAGAAAATAAAAATGGTTCATTTAAATCATTGAAATTTAACAGTATATAATCCTGACCTCCATTTTCTCTCTTCCATTTGTCTCTTAAAAAGAGCGCTGCTATGCTTATTGCTATAATAAGCCATCCTGAAAAGCGTTAGTTGAACATAAGTTTTCAAATACACGCTGTTGATAAATCCACCGCTCACTTCAGTTTCAAACGCTACAATAGGGCTAACTTTATGCCCTCAAACTGCTTTCAGCATGAAAAGAATTATTATACCTGCGATAACCGCGCTGTTACTGATCGTACAGTTAAACAGCCAGGCTCAGCAAACCACCCTTTACACCTCGCCAACCAGTGATATAAACACCGCAACCGATCTGTTTTCGAAAGAGAAATATGGGGCGGTACGCGAAACATACGCCCGTCTTCAGCCGGCAAACGACCTTTTGATGGGTTTTGATGCCGAAAAGGATTATTATACCTCGGTTAGTGCTGCTGAACTTCAGCACGAAGATGCCGCAGCCATGTTAAAGGGGTTTTTGAAAAACTACCCCGAAAATACCCGTTCCAACCGTGCCTGGTTTCAACTGGGAAACCTGCAATTCAGGAACAACAGCTATCGCAGTGCGCTTGAAGCCTATAATAAGGTAGATCACTCCGATATGAACACGGAGGAAAACGCTGAGTTTACCTTTAAAAAAGGGTATTGCTACTTCAAACAGGAAGATTACGACAAAGCGGCGGAAGCATTTTATGAAATCAAGGAACAACAGACTAAGTATACCGGTCCGGCAAACTATTACTATGCCCACATTATGTATGTCAACGGCAATTATGAAACGGCCCTCCGTGATTTTGAAAAGCTGCGTGAAGACGAAACCTTTAAAAATGTCGCGCCGTATTATATTATCCAGATTTACTACCTGCAGGGCCGCTACGATGAAATGCTGGCCCTGGCCCAGCCATACCTGAAGGGACAACGAAACAAGCGGACAAACGAGATTCTGCGGCTGGCGGCCGATGTCAACTACCGGAATGGAAACTATACCGAGGCGATCAGGCTTATGGAAGAATACCGCACCATCAGCCACAGCCGGGGCGATCGTGAAGAAGGGTATCTTCTGGGCTTTTCCTATTACCAGACCGGCAATTACAGCAAGGCAATCCCGGAGTTTCAATCGGTGGCAAACGGGCAGGACAGTCTTTCGCAAAATGCATGGTTTCATTTGGGTGACTGTTACCTTAAAACAGACCAGAAAAAATTTGCGTCCAGTTCATTTCTTTCTGCCTGGAAAGTGCCGGTAAAATCAGCGATAGCTGAAGATGCGCTGTTTAATTATGCAAAACTCTCGATAGAGCTATCTTATGATCCTTATAACGAAGCAATTGCTGCGATTCAGCAATATCTAAAGGAGTATCCTGAATCTGCGAGGCGCGACGAGGCTTACACTTACCTGGCCAATCTTTATATGGTTACCCGCAATTATGATGAAGCGCTGACGACCTTTGAGAATATTAAAAAGCGCAATGCCGATCAGAATGCCTTCTATCAGAAAATTACCTATTTCCGGGGGCTCGAGTTGTATGCTGATAACCAGTTTTTTGAGGCCATCGGTCAGTTTAAAAAATCGCTGGAAAACAAAGCTGATAATCATATAACTGCCGGTGCCACCTTATGGACGGCTGAATCTTATTACAGGCTGGGCCAGTATGAAATTGCAGCTGATTATTATACGGGTTTTCAGAAACTCGCCGGTGCTAATAACTATCCTTCGTTCAGCACTGTGAACTACAGCCTTGGCTATTCACAATTTAAAC
>JAAXUD010000699.1 GCA_013336205.1 Lentimicrobium sp.
ACGACCCAGTCGCAGCGCCAATGCACGCATCACCGCCTCCGATGCCAGTGAATGGGCTATCATTCGCTCGTTTTTAACGTATTTGCGAAGCAATTCCAATGCTTCTTCCCTTGGAATTATCATAATACCACGATTTAAATCCCGGAATTAAAATTCACATTCGGGGTGTATTTTTTCTCTGCCCGAAGCCTGTTTCCTTAATTCCTTAATGCTTTACAAGGCTTACTTCTTGTACTTTTTACCAGTACTCTTTACTTTGAGCACTAAACTTTGAGCTTTAAACTTTGTACTTTTTACTTTGTACTTTTTACTTTGTACTTTTTACTTCTCAATGCAGGTCCAGCCCATTCAGCATAAAAATGCTATGTCTGATGGTTTTAGTAATTTCAGCCATGTATTCTTCCACTGCCCTGACACTTCCCGGCAGAGTGTATGCCAAACTACCGCCAATAACACCTGCTACCCCCCTGCTTATCAAGGCATTGGGCTTTTCGGTTCCGTATTTTATCCTGATAAGTTCCATAATACCCGGAATTTCCTTTTGCAGCATTGGCTTAATCACGTCAACGGTAATATCCCGGGGACCGATGCCGGTACCACCGGTAGTTATGATAATATCTGATTCCAAAGCAGCATTTACTGTCTCCCTGAGTTCGTCAGCTTCATCAGGGATTACTACTCTTTCAACCTCAACAATCCATTTATTCGCTTCAAAAAATTCTTCGATCAGCTGCACAACCCTGGGGCCGCTCCGATCTTCGTATTCGCCCGAGGAAGCCCTGTCGCTGAGTGTAATTACCTTTACCTTAAAAATGCGGGGCAGATACTGAATAACATCTCCGGCTTTCACAGTTCCCGGTTTCAGGACTCGGCAGAAAATTCCTTCCTTGGGCATCACACAATTACCAACTTCACGGTAAATGGCACAACTATCACCATGGCATTTTTTACCAATCTGGGTAACCTCAAGCAAGGTATCACCGATTACAAAACGATCGAGCGGATGTGTTTCGTAAAGTATTATCCCCTCTGTTGTAATGTTTTCGGCAAATTCACCATAATTAATGGTGCGTTTTGCCTGAACTTCAAACTTGCGGAAACTTTCAGTCCCAAGCAGGCTCACTTGCCGGTGCCATTTCCCTGCATGTGCATCGCCCTCAACACCGTTTGCATTAAGTTCAATCTTCGCAACCGGAACCTTGATGGTCCCTTTTTGTTCTGAAATATTTACTGAAATAACCTTGATATCCATAAATTTAAGAAGTTCAGATTCAATATATTAAACAATTTATTCACAATCTTCCGGTCGTTTCCCGGAATAAAAAATCCCTGCATTTATAAACATCAGCGCAGAAATCAGGAGAGAAAATCCAAGCGCCAGGTAGAAAATCCCCTGCAGAAACATCGGCATGAGATGAAACCGGGCAAACAAAATCCCCATGGAAGCCATTACCGAAATCAACAGATAGCTTTTCCATCCGAAAAATGCGAAAAAACAGGGGTTTTCGCTCTTCAGACAGGAGATTCTGCGAATATATTTCCGGCTTACCTTTAAGAAAACAAAATTGAAGAAAACGATAAATCCTACCGCACCAAGAAGTATTACCTCCCACAGCGGGAATGGTGATGCAGGTGCAAATCTGAGTGCCAAAACCAGCACCCTGTAGGCAGCAAACCCCCATACTGCAGCAGCAATATAGAAAAGCCATCGCCTTGGTACTGAGGGTTTGAGCTTGAGCAATGTATTTGTCACCTTTGGTTGTTTGATCAAATGTCTGTTTTATTCTTTTCAAGAAGACGGATATCACCGATCACCATCTGCTTGTCTACAGCTTTACACATATCGTAAATAGTAAGCAAAGCAACACTAACACCGGTCAGCACCTCCATTTCAATACCTGTTTGACCGATACACCGTGCCATTGCGGTAACCTCAACGCCGGTATCAGTCAGCCGGGTTTTAACCTCAACTTTGGTAAGCTGCAATGGATGACATAGAGGAATCAGGCGGCTGGTTTCTTTGGCAGCCTGAATTCCGGCGATTTCAGCAATGGTAAGTACTTCGCCCTTTTTTAGTTGGTTATCACGGATAAGGACAACAGTTTCAGCCGAAAGTTTTATAGTCCCGCTTGCAACAGCCGTACGACGTTGAACCGGTTTATCTCCAACATCTACCATATTGGCTTTTCCTTTTTCATCGGTATGTGATAGTTTTATGTTCATTGCAGAAGCTCAAAGTAAAAAGTTAAAAGCTCAAAGTAGGAGCATTTCATATTTTTTCATTTTCTCATTGTCGAACCGACCGAAGGGAGTTCATGGAAGCAATTTTGTAAATCTGTA
>JAAXUD010000700.1 GCA_013336205.1 Lentimicrobium sp.
CTTTTTTTATTATTAATAAATTTACTTGCTGTCGTCCAGATCTTCTTCTTTCTTGCCTCGTTCGATTACTTCTGGTTCAACAGGCCCTTCAGAAATTACTTCTTCGACAACTTCTTCTTTCGTTGAAGAGATGATCACAACCAATTCTTCTGCGGGAGTTAATATTTCAACATTGGCAGGAACAGGAATATCCTTTACGAAAATTTCTGATCCAATCTGGTCCATGCTGGAAATATCAACAATAAAGGATTCTGGAAGATCCTGGGGGAAAGCTTCAACTTCAATCTGTGAGATACCAGTAACAACAACACCGTCAAAATCTTTGACTGCAGGGGAAGTCCCGGTCAAAACAATCGACACGTAAGTGCGAAGTTTTTCGGTTGAAGAAACAACCTGAAAGTCGATATGCAGGTAAGTACCTTTGAGGTAATTGCGCTGTTTTTCGCGTACAAGGACGGAATTCTCTTCGCCATCAACAACGAGACTAACAATACTCGATTTTGTAACCGAGTTCAGAACTTTGGTGGCGTCTTTGAGCTTCATGCTGATCGGCGTGGGTTTGATATTATGTCCGTACATAACACCAGGGAGCAATCCTTCGCGACGAAGGTTTTCAACCTTCTTGCCAGTAACCGTGCGTTTTGTTGCGATCAAACTGTGCTTTTCCATTTTGTCCTTATCCTTGGCGCCTCTCTCCCGAATTATGGGATACCTTCGCCTATAATATGATTATCGGCTTTCGCCGTACTTACCTGTTTTTATTCAAATAGCGAAACAATGATGTCACCACACCAAAAGCTACACCAGCAGCAATTCCAACCAGGATCAAACTCCGTTGTTCAACCACTGTTTCTACTGGCGCATCGATTTTGCCGGCAATGGTAATTACAGAAGAAATCTTGCTTCCATGAATTTCTCGTCCGAACAATAAACCTACCTTAGAATCGTTTATGGTAGAAATTTGGGAGGCGGACACGATCATTCCGCTATCTTTGACGCTGATTTCTTGAGAGTTAATTGCTCCCAATGCGGAATTTGTGATCGATGCAGTTCCGCTGTTGACCATACCAATGCCACATTCGCTGGCATGGATCTGTTGGGAGGTGACTCGTTTAATGGCAGAATCAGTAACATTGACCTGATCGGCATTGATCGATTCGTAAGTGGTATGTGAGTTTTCAGATTGTGATAATTCGGGCTGAGATGAAATATTATCCATGGTTGTTTCCTGTGTCTATGCCGAATGATTTTTGAAAACTGTAATAAAATAACAAGTCATTTTATGCCTTGAACTATGGACTGTCAAGGTCAAGAAATTTTCTGCTAAAGCACAATATATACAATTTACAAAGTCTCACACCTTGAATTTGAGTAAAGCGTGATACTTCAAAGAACAAATTATTTACATGCTGAAGGAAGCAATGCGTTTGTATCTACTGAGTTATCAACTTTCGTGAACTTTCCAGTTTTAATACCCAGGGGGCGGAAAGGCGGTGTACCCTGGAAAGAGGGCTGCGAAAGGTGCAAGGTATAGCATCCAACAAAGGTTTGTATTGAACCTGTCGTGGTAAGCACCTTCATTGCCAGTGGTACTTTGTAATAAAGATTACCTGCACCGGCGTCTTTCTGAACGCTGCCAAATGTGACTGTGACAACATCTGTATCTGAAAAGCCTGCGGCATAAGAGTTATATGGACCTGGAAAGGTTGATGGATTTTGAAAGTAAGAATACGCACGTACATATTCTTTAAGATTCAAAGCATTCAAAAGCGAACTAATGGTTTCGATCGGGCCACTTCGATTGTCAAGATAATTGGTGTTATCGATATCCAAAGTTGTTCCGGAGGCGCTAACGGGGTTGCCGCCAGATGGGTAACCGTTACATGCAGTTAAGAGCACGTCTGTATCTTTTGCGTTCATATCAGAGATTTTGGCTGAACCTCGATCAATGCCCATCGGATTGATTGGTGGAGCACCATAAAACCCTGGCTGGGAGTGATGAATAACATAACAGGCCGCCCAATTTGCCTTGGTGCCATTTGTTAACTTCGCTTTCAAGATGACTGGGACAGTGTAATATATTTGTCCTGCCCCAGCATCGCCCGTGATCTGGCCAAATACCAGATCTACGGAAGCAGTATCAGCATATCCGTTGGCAAAGGATGTGAAACTTCCAAGCGATGAACCAGGGGTCTTCCAGTAAGCATAAGCACGCAAATATTCCTTCCGGTTAACCGCATTAAAATAAGAAACGATTACTTGGGAAGGTGTGCTGCGGTCATCAATATAAGTATCTGAGGCCAGATAGGCAACTGTTTCCGGAGTGTTGGTTGCAGTT
>JAAXUD010000701.1 GCA_013336205.1 Lentimicrobium sp.
AAGTTTGCTGTGCTTCAATGCCTCCCGGGAATTGCGGGGGATCTTCCACCACAGTAAAAACATCCTGGGTTACATCTGTGATTGGTTCTGAATAAGCCACTTCTTTTTCCTTTGCACCCAATTTAAAACTGACCGGCATATTGAACTGTACCCTTACCGCTTCTCCTTTTTGAGTGCCGGGTCTCCAGGGCGGCATCTGCTGAATAGCTTTCAGGGCTACCTCATCACAACCGTTACCTATGCCCCTGAGAATTTTTGCATTACTGACCTGCCCGTCTTTCTCAATAACAAAAGTTACGTAAACAGTTCCTTCGGTTTTGTTTTTCTTAGCCAATTCAGGATACGTAATCGCTTTTTGCATGTAGGCGACTCTTGCGTCTTCGCCTCCGGGATATTGGGGTGGATTCTCGACAACTGTAAAAACTTCATTGGTATTGCTGATTTTCTTTTTTGCCGGATCATTCTGCATCTCAGGTATATCGTGAGTTTGTTCAACCGGACTGACTTTGGAAATGATCATTTCAGACAACGGGGTAACGTTATCAGCAAAGATTTCTTTTTCCACGTTGCCGCTGAGATTGCTGGTTTTTTCAGGCTGGATCATAGATGAGAGCAATGCTACAGCCATGATGATTATTATTCCCGAGAGTAAGCGCACAAGGCTTAGTTTTCCAGGTTTAAAGTTGTTTAACATGATCATTCGTTTTTTTAGGTGAGCACTGAAAGGGTTGGTCATTGAATTGTGGCCGGGAATACCGGAAAAGCTGACAATCAGATTACTGTATACGGTTTTGTCGCCAAAAGCCTGGATAGCATCGGCATCGGCCTGGTATTCATGGACTTCTGCAAGAAGTCTGTGGTTGAGATGTGCAAAGGGGCTGAACCAGAAAAATGACCGGAACACAGAAGATAGCAATCTGTCGAAACTATGGCCATGCTTTACATGGCTGAACTCGTGTTTCAGTAACCAGTTAGCGGCCGGATGCAGCAGTCCCTCTTCGGAAAAGAAAACCCAGCTGAAGAAGGAATAGGGGCTTTTTGCTTTTTCGTCCAACAGCACTTTCCCAAATAGCGTTGATTTCTCCCGGGCCCTTATATATTTTCTAACCACAGAGAGGATTGACAGTATGGTGCCCAACAGCAGTAAAGAAGCAAAAGTGAGATAAATGGTATTTTGTAAAATGGGTATCAGGTTCTGGTTCTCCCGGGGCGCAATGGTGACAGCGTCCGCAGTTTCAGGCAGGGTGAAAACATACACAGGAACCTGGGTATTTTCAATATAGATCAAAGATTGGGGAACAATGGGTAACAGCAGGGGAAGAACGATGGCCAGCAGCAAAACCGCCCGCATCAGTTGAAAATTCCTGCCCGAACGGATCGAGAAGTGATAGAAACCCAGCATCAGGGCATTGATCAGGGTAACTTTAAGCAGATAAAGAAACAGAGCGCTCATAACATTTTGTTTTTTTCGCTGATTTGTTGGTCGAGTAGTTGTTTAATCTCTTCCATTTCGCTGACCGAAAGATCGTTCTCACGGGTAAAAAATGAAACCATCTGTTTGTGGGAGTTGCTGAAATAGCCTTTCATCATCTGTTTCATGGTGAAACGGGTATAATCGCGTTTGGTCACAGTGGGGAAGTAGCGGTGTGATTTTCCGATGGCTTCATGATCCACAAATTCCTTTTTCTCAAGGATGCGTATAATGGTGGACACTGTATTATAGGCCGGTTTCGGTTCAGGAAAATATTCGAGTAAATCGTTTACATGCCCTTTGCCGATGCGCCAGAGTATCTGCATTATCTGCTCTTCAGCTCTTGTTAATTCTTTCATTCAGAGAGGTGTTTTTATAATAACTAAAAACTTAGTTTAAAAGTATGTCAAAGATATAACTAAAAACTTAGTTAGTCAAGTTTTTTGTGAAATATTTTCAATTATTGGAATTATGGGGTAAGGAATTAAGATGTTATCTTTGTCAGGATTGGGACGAGGGACGTTTCACATAATTTTATATCCTGCTTCTGTTATGGCGACAAGGGGACAATGAGACGGGGAGACAAGGAGAGAAAAGAATTTCTAATTTTTAATATCCAATGTCCAATGTCCAATACCAATTTAAACATTGAGAAGGAAGTGGTGGCTGGGTGTTTTGCGAATACAGGAATGGTTGAAGATGGCATCAAATAAAGCAAATCGGATTGGGCCATCCCCGAGTATGAAAGACAATTGAATTAAATAATCTGCTAATGAGCTAATTTGCTAATCAGCTAATCAGCTAATCAGAAAAGTGAGCTATGGAAGAAAAAAAATACATTCGCCCAACCTGGGATGAATACTTTA
>JAAXUD010000182.1 GCA_013336205.1 Lentimicrobium sp.
ATTTAAATAAGTTGGCTGGAATTTAAATCAGGTTGATTTAAATTCCAGCCAACTATTTGTAGCAGCTAAAAACTGATAAACTAATCAGGCAGATGGCAATAATATCTTAATTCAAAGTAGAGTTGTATTCCTTAACATTGAAACCTGAAGGCGTCTGGTCTTTGTTATACTTTGAAGGACACTTTAGATTCATTTTATGAGCCTCAAACTGACCGTCTTTCATTTTTCCGATAACAACAATCTGATCAAGTTTTTCGAAATCCTGAGGTTTACTGTCAGAATAACGCACTTTCATTTCCTTCCCATTGTTGTCGAGCATATAAAAAGTAAAACTGTTGGCATCCTTGCGTGCATCAAAGTCAATGGGTTTACCTGGAGCTAATTTCCCGATAACATGGAATTGCCTTCCTTCATTTTCCTGTGCTTCAGCAAAACCGGCATAAGTTGATGTATTCATGGAGAGGCTCATTATAACTCCTATAGCAGCCACAAGTACAACAAGCAAGAGAATATGTATCTTTTTCATAAGTTGAACAGCAAAGTTAGATTCCACAAAAATAATCAATAATTATTCAGGCATTACATTACCGGAATTAAAAAGATTAATTTGGGTATTATTTTTTGTTTAACCCATTCAAGTCATTCTGCTTTTGTTCAATGCGTGAAATTTTGCGGTCAAGCAAATACAGATAGATCCCGAATCCGGAAAAAATAATGGCCATAACCATGGCAACCACAAGGTATTTATCGTCTCCTATCATTTATTGTGATTTTTAAATTAAACAATTGAGTTAATATGATCAAAATCAGGCAACTGAAATGAATTGACAGTTGGCAAAAGGCAGTTGGCAAAATTTAAAAATTGATGATTATATTCTGTCAAAACCCGGTTTGACTGAAAACAAATGGAAACACCCTACTACTAACTAATTACTTCTCCCAACTCACTTCTCACTGCTCATCTCTCATTCTCTCATTCTCTTAGTCTCTTTGTCTCTCAGTCACTTAGTCTCTCAGTCACTTTGTCTCTCAGTCACTTAGTCTCTCGCACTCTCTCCATAACAACTTATTTCTGCACAAGCTGCAGAAGTCTGCGCTTACGCGATCTGATCTGCAGAAGCCAGAATGCAACAATTATCCAGCCAATCGCTGCAGGATAAAAGACCATGCGCATAGTTAAATCAAGACCTTCCATGGTTGAAGAGTTGCCTCCCTTTCCGGGATGCAAAGAACTTTCAGCTAAACGGGGCAGAACACCGAGAAAAATAACCAGCAGCATAAATGCAAAAATATTATAAACTGCTGATATCCTGGCACGCATGGCTTTTTCATCAATCGAACTTCTCAGCACTGCATAGGCGAGGTAAGCCATCATGCTCACCGCAGCTCCATTAAGCTGAGGATCATTGGTCCAAAAATCGCCCCAGGTAAATTTCGCCCAGATCATCCCTGTCGTAAGGCCCATAATTCCAAAGAAAATACCATTATACACCGACTCAGAGGCCAAAAGGTCATGCCTGGGCTGAAAACCTGATAAATATCTTACGCTGTAAACCAATGAGGTTCCGAACATGGTAAACATGGCAAACCACATAGGAACATGGTAAAAAAGATTTCTTATAGTTTCACGGATAACAGGAAGATCAGGCACTCCGATTAACTGCCCTGCAATGATTGAGTAAAGAATAAGAGCCAATCCGGTTAGTTTCCACCACATTCCTTTTATCATATTCAATAGTTTTAAGTAATCAGTCCCTCCAAAGATAGGGAAAGAGAATAATAGCGAGAATTACGACAACTGAATCTATCAGAAACAGGGCCGAAACATTTTTCAGAATATCGGCCAGCTGAATGCTTTCCTTTAGCGCCAACCTGGAGGCATTAACCAGCAATAATAAAAGCGGCACGACTACCGGAAACCCAAGAATAGCCATTAATGCAGCATTATTACCGGTTCTGGAAGCAATGGCAGAAACCATCGTCAATGCGCCCGAAATCCCAATACAACCAAGTACAAATGCTGGCAAAAAAAGATAAAGATTAAACCCGGGAAAACCCATAAAGACAATGAATACAAGTAAACTGAGTGTACCCAGTATAATCATTAACAAAGCATTGTAAATAATCTTGGAAAGAACAACAGATACCGCCGGTGCCAGCATGAAGTAATATAGTCTGCGCGATGCACTTTCCTGCACAAAACTCTTCGATACAGCATTGAATGCGGCGAAAAGTAAAATTATCCAGAACAAAGCAATCCAGGAATTTTCATCAATCACCCGGCCGAAACAGAGTTGTACGACAAAAATCGTTGAAACCACATAGAGTAATATACCATTGATGGCATATTTCTGCCTGAGTTCCAGCAGCAAATCCTTACGTACAAGTTCTTTTATTTCTTTCAAATTCCTGATATTGCATGATTAAACGATCAAACAAGCCTCACTATAGTCTGGTTTCTCCCGGGCCCGACTGAGATCACAGAAATTGGAAGGTTCAGTGCTTTCTCTATATACCTGACATATTGTTTGAAACTTTCGGGCAATTCATCCCAGGCGGTAAAGTTATGCAAGGGGCTTTTCCAACCTGGTATTTGGTGAATCACCGGATCAATAGCCTGATTTAAAGTTTCATAACCAGGAAAATCATAAAGATCTTCACCAACCCTGTATTGGGTACAAACTCCTATGAAATCAAAATCATCCATTACATCAGATTTCATCATTACAAGATCTGTAACACCGTTGAGCATAACAGAATAATGTAATGCCGGCAGGTCTATCCATCCGCATCGTCTGGGGCGACCGGTTGTTGATCCGAATTCCTTTCCATTCTCCCTTAACTTACCACCGGTTTCATCCAAAAGTTCAGTTGGGAAAGGGCCGCTTCCAACACGGGTACAATAAGCTTTAAATACGCCATATACCTTACCTACACTTCCGGGTGAAATGCCCAGACCGGAGCAAACACCGGCACTGATAGTACTCGAAGATGTTACAAACGGATAAGTACCAAAGTCAATATCAAGCATTGTTCCCTGGGCACCTTCAGCCAATATTCGTTTACCGGCTTTAATACTTTGATTGATATAAATTTCGCTGTCGATAAGTTGAATGTCACTGATATAATCCAACCCCTCAAACCAGCGTTTTTCATATTCATCAAATGACATTCCTTCTATCAGCAAGGAGTCTTCGGTTGGGTTAAAGGAATTAATCAGTCTGAAATGATCCTTTCGGAGACTTTCATACCGGGAGCGGAAATCGGGAAGTAAGATATCGCCGATACGCAGTCCGTTTCGGGCTACTTTATCAGTATAAGCCGGACCTATTCCTTTTAAAGTAGAACCTATCTTTGATTTTCCTTTGGAGGCTTCGGTTACATTATCGATTAAACGGTGTGTCGGAAGTATCAGATGAGCCCGTTTGGAAATCAGCAGATTTTTCTCCGGATTTGCACCTCTTTCGCGCAAGCCGGCAATTTCACGTGCCAGAATACGGGGATCGATGATCACCCCGTTGCCAATCACATTTACCTTGTCAGGATGAAATATTCCGGAAGGAATGGTGTGCAAAACATGTTTCATTCCATTGAATTCAAGTGTGTGTCCCGCATTGGGACCTCCCTGAAATCTGGCTATGATATCGTATTCAGGTGTAAGAACATCAGTGATTTTCCCTTTTCCTTCATCGCCCCATTGCAGGCCTAATAAAACATCAACTTTCATTTAATCTGATTTACAAGTTAAACGACTGATCGACAGTTGTTTGATTATACAAAAATCCAATCAGCAAAAATGCCGTATGAAAACAAAACGGCATTGCAATGTTACTAAAATAAGTGGAAAAAGGGTAATAAAAAATGAAAGTAAGGCAAAATTTCAGTTAAATCAGTTCCTGGCTGAATCCTGCTTTGACCCGGCTTCAATCTTAGTACCGTTAGTATCTGGTTTGTTAATGTAACCGTAAAATGTCAGAGAATGATTGGTAACTGTAACACCAAGAAGCTTTTCAACAGAAGCTTGTATTTCCTGCAGACGTGGATCGCAAAATTCCAACACAGCACCATCTTCAATATTAATAAAATGATCGTGCTGTTTGAATTTAAATGATCGCTCAAACTGGGAACAGTTATTCCCGAATTGATGCTTGGTAACAAGATTGCAATTCTGCAGGAGTTCAATCGTGTTGTACAAAGTAGCCCTGCTCACTCTGTACTTATTGTTCTTCATTTGGATGTATAGGGTCTCTATGTCAAAGTGGCCGTCGGTAGCATAGATTTCTCTCAGAATTGTATACCGCTCCGGTGTTTTGCGATGCCCGTGACTTTCAAGATACTCTGTAAAGATACCTTTTACAGTATCAAAATTTAATCTTTCGTTATCCCTCATAGCTCATTAATTGTTTTTTTGTGCTAAAAAATGCGGCAGTAACTGTAAAAAGCACTGCTGATTCAATTGCAATTTCAGCACTTCAATTTGAGCATAAAAGTAGATAAAAAATCGTTATTACTATTTGGTATAAATAAAAATAATTTTTTTTACTACCCTTTCAAAACATAAATATTATTATTCAAGCGTACAGGACTAGATTACAGACTCTGAAAGCCGGCTGATTCTGTATACCTTACTTACCCCTTTTACTTTATTAAGCTCACTTATACAGCGATTCAGGTCATCGGTATCATGCACCAAAAGCATAATAGTTGCCTCATAAACCTCTCCTGTTGAATCAATGTGGAATGATCTGATATTTAGCCCCATTTGTTCTGAAATAATCTTTACAATCTCAGTTATCGTCCCTTGTTTGTCAAATCCGGTCAATCTGATCCCACTGAGGTAAGTAACAGCTTCCCGGTTCGACCAGTTGGTTTTTACAATCCTGTTTCCATATTTAGACATCAACTGAATTGCTTCGGTGCAGTTTGTCCGGTGTATCCAGATACTTCCCTCCTGCGCCATAAATCCAATCACATCATCACCGGGAATAGGATTACAACAGTCTGATATTCTGTACTCTACTTCACCATTCTCATTTTTTCCGGTTTTGTCAGGTAGTTTACTCATCACCTGATCGGCCAGCTTTTGTGGAATATTTGGTTTAGACCTGGAGAACGGGCGGGTTATAATATTAAGCCAGCCACTTTTATCATGCTGCTGCACACATTCTTTTAGCTCCTTAAGGCCCAGTTCACCGAGTGCGACCTTGTAATAAAGATCAATGGTTGAATTAATCCGGTTACATTCCTGAAACCTTAACAGGTTGGTCCTGTTCATTTCCATTTTAAGTTCAGCAAAATACTTTTCCAGTTTTGCTTTGCCATCCTCCGCAAACTTTTTCCTTTGTTCTTTGAGTGCATCCTTAATGAAAGACCTGGCCTTTGCAGTTGCAACAAAATCCATCCATTCATCACGCGGGGTTTGTTTTTTCGAGGTAATAATCTCTATCTGGTCTCCGCTTTTCAGCGGATGATTTAAAGCTACCAGCCGGTGATTCACTTTGGCTCCGATACAATGGTTGCCTATTTCTGAGTGGATGTTATACGCGAAATCAAGGGCTGTAGAGTTTGAAGGCAATGTTTTTTCTTCACCTTTCGGGGTAAAAACGATAATTTCATCCGCAAACAGGTTCAATTTAAATTCATCAAGAAAAGCCAGTGCATTTGAATCGGGAGACTGCAATAGCTCTTTGATTTTACTCAGCCATCGGTCAAGTCCACTTTCGCTGTTTGTTTTTTCTTTATATTTCCAATGGGCAGCATAGCCTTTTTCAGCGATTTCCTCCATCCTTCTGGTACGGATCTGTACTTCGACCCATTGCCCGTCCTGACTCATAACGGTAGTATGTAACGACTCATACCCATTTGCTTTGGGGGCTGAAACCCAATCGCGCAATCGGTTTTGCTTTGGACTATAAAAATCGGTAACTATAGAATAGGCCTGCCAGCATTGGTATTTTTCATTCTCGAAATTAGTATCAATAATTATTCTGACTGCAAACAGATCGTAAACCTCTTCAAAAGGGACCTGTTTATTTTTCATTTTATTGTAGATCGAGTATACTGACTTTTCACGTCCGGTTATTTCAAAAACAAGGCCATTTTCGAGAAGCGCTTTCCTGATCGGGAAAATAAATTTGTTGATGAACTTCGATCTGGAAACCGCTGTTTCCTCAAGTTTTTTGGA
>JAAXUD010000702.1 GCA_013336205.1 Lentimicrobium sp.
GAAAAACGGTTTCTGAAGTTTTCTGGCAGAATTTTCATTTGTTGTTATGCTCTTGCTGATAGTGACTATCATCATAATAAGAGCACTCACGCTGTTGGACAATGAATTGAGCTGGGACGTATTCGGATATTATATACACCTGCCGGCTGCTTTTATTTATCACGATTACCAGCTTGAGAATATAGGCTGGATACAGGA
Source organism: Lentimicrobium sp. (assembly GCA_013336205.1). GTDB lineage: Bacteria > Bacteroidota > Bacteroidia > Bacteroidales > Lentimicrobiaceae > Lentimicrobium. The sequence continues at coordinate 199 of JAAXUD010000702.1, forward strand.
GTTACTGACTACGTACCCAAAGACAACCGGCAGTCTTTACCAACTCAGCACAGGCCCTGACTGGAATCCGATTTTTTTCTTTCTGATGGGTATGTCCTTTTTTTATGCGCCCTGGTTCTTTATCGGTCATGTAATTGCGTTAAGCACCGGCGCACCGGCTGATGGGCTCAGCATTCCTTATCAGTATACGCTTGCTATGGGGGCAGTCACTTATACCATTATCGGACTAATCTATATCAGGAAAATACTGCTTTCCTTGTTCAGTGATAAAACCACCGTAATTCTGTTGCTCATTATTGTGCTGGGAACAAATTACCTTCACTTTATGACGATTAAAAATCTTGAAACCGCCAACATACTGTTTATGCTGGTTTCGCTTATCACCTGGAATACCCTCAGGTGGCACAAAGATCACCAGTTACTTAATCTGATTGCGATAGCTGTTTTTTCGGCGTTGGCAGCGCTGTCTAAACCAAGTGAAATCCTTGTTTTGCTTGTCCCGTTCTTTTGGGGCGTTTATAATAAAGAAACCTTTAAGGAAAAACTGCAATTGATCAAAACCTACAGAAGGCAGTTTTATTTTGCACTCGCAACAGGCTTTGTGATCGTATTACCACAAATGATTTATTGGTTTTCTGAAACAGGTCATTTCATTTATGACAGTTATAAAAATCCGGGCGTTGGCCTTGACTTACTTTCGCCACACATATTGCCTATCCTTTTCAGTTTCAAAAAAGGCTGGTTGATCTATACACCGGTTATGCTTTTTGCAATTATCGGATTCACAACACTTTACCGGAAAAACAAATCCCTCTTTGCCCCGGTATTTATCTATTCCCTGGTATCTTTTTATATTATTGCCAGCTGGACCGAATGGTGGTATGGGGCTTCATACAGCATCAGGCCAATGATAACGCTTTATCCGATGCTTGCTATTCCGCTGGGCTATTTTATTGAAGCTGTTTATAAAAAGAAAATTATTGTCAGAGTGCCAATTTTTTCAATACTGTCCTTACTCATACTGCTGAACCTCTTCCAGACATGGCAGATGAACAACTATGTGCTTGATCCTTACCGGATGACCCGTGCCTATTATTTTGCAACGTTTGGATGTACAGAAGTAGAAGCCGAAACAAGGAATTTACTTTCGTTCGATCGTGATGTTAAAGACCCGAACAAAATAAGCAACCCACAAAATTATAACCGGAGAAATTTCGGCCTGCTTGATTTTGAAACCCCGGTTGCAGCGTACCAGGCGTATCTGGTTCCCAACACAGCGAAGGGCACCTCACTCAGGATGGATAGTACTTTCAGCTATTCGCCGGACATCAGAGTCCCCTATGAGGACCTGACTTCAAAAGATCACCTGTGGATCAGGGCAAGTGTTGACATTTTGTTACCCGCCGGTTATAATGAAGAACTCCCCATACTTGCCGTGATGATGGACCGCAGAGGCGGTGCTTACTACTACCATTCTTTCCCGATTGACACAACGATTTACAAACCAGGCCAATGGGGCCGAATTGAGTTTGATTACCTTACCCAAAATCTACGAAGCACCAGAGACAGAATCAAATGCCATGTGTGGCACCGGGGTAAGACACCCATTCTTATCGACAACCTTAAAGCCGATGTTTTTGAGCCGAAAGATTGATACGAACAAAATCCTGATTTATAACTAATTCAGGAATTTAATTCTGTTCATCGCATAAACCACCATTTTGATCAGCAGCCACCCATGTTTGAAGCGTGAAATATTGGTATCCCCATATTTCCGTGCCCGATACCTGATGGGAACTTCAATCAGTTTCAGGTTAAGCTTAGCCGTTCCAAAAATAAGATCGAAATCACCGAAAGGGTCAAAGTCGCCGAAATAAGTACGGTTTGCCGCCAGCTTCCGGTAATTGTTGGCTGTCAGCACCTTGGTACCACAAAGGGTGTCTTTGATTCTTTGACCCAATAACCAGGAAAACATCACGGAAAAGAACTTATTACCCATCATATTCAGGGTTCGCATGGCTTCATCTTCCATCGGATAAACAAGGCGCGTACCATTAATATACTCACCTTTTCCGGTGGCGATTGCATCGTAGAACTTAGGCAGGTCTTCTGGCGGAACGGTAAGGTCAGCGTCAAG
>JAAXUD010000703.1 GCA_013336205.1 Lentimicrobium sp.
GATGTACAAGTTCAGAAAGAACATCCTGCAAGTCGATCAGGTCAGATTTGAGCCTTTGCAACTGCTGGTCAATACCGGGATGATAGGCTGAAACCTTTTGCAGGTTATTCTCAGCCTGCGATAATAAGTGAAGGCAGCTGTATTCGTCTTCGTTAAGCAACCCTTGCACCTGGAAAAGCGTACTTTTAATCTCTTCCGCATGGGTAATCACAGTGAGTTTTTCCTCCAATTTCTCCTGTTCTTCAGCATTCAACGCCGCATTTTTAAGTTCATCAAGAAGGAACTGTTTATAGTCCAATGCAGTGCGTGCTTTCTCTTCCTGCCCGGACAGGTGGTTCATCAATTCTCTGGCCTTTTTCAGATCAAGGAACTGACCATTAAAATCTGCCACATATTCGGATAAGCCTGCAAAGCTGTCAATTACAGATAGCTGAAAAACAGGGTCTTGAAGCGAAGATGTTGCATGTTGTGCATGGATATCCACAAGCAAATCACCAATTGCTTTTAACTGGTTAAGCGTCACAGGTGTATCATTAATAAAAGCCCTTGATTTTCCGTTTGGGCTTATTTCGCGACGCAGGATCGCAAGGTGATCGTAATCCAGTTGGTGCTCCTCAAAAAAGTGCCTGAGGTTATAATTTTCAATTGAAAATACTGCTTCTACGACGCATTTCCGGCTGGGATCAAGCAGAAACTGATTATCCGCCCGCTTACCCAAAACCAGATCCAGCGCATCGACCATTATCGATTTTCCAGCGCCAGTTTCACCGGTAATTGCTGTAAAACCCTTGTAAAAATCGATATCAAGATGATTTATTAGGGCATAATTATCTATGGTCAGATGCGTTAACATGCAATCGGTTTACTTATTAAGGATTTTCTGATAAGACATGGCATTAGAAGGATCTATTTCGTTCAGGATTTTAACCGCATTAGATCTTTCATTGGGAATACCTTCAGAAAAGATGTTAACATATTCATCTCTTTTTGAATCAGAAATAATTTGAAGGATTAACAGACTGGGGCGCGACTGTTTAACCGCCTGCAGGTAAGATAAAGATGAAAGAATGGCAGCCCTGCCCTTTTCAGGTTCTTCATACATGATATCAAGACCTTGCCTGTGATATTCATAAAAGAAATTTCGCAATCCACTATATGAAGGATTGGTTATATTTTCAAGCAGCCAAAAACGGTTCCTTGTATCTTCTGCCGAACTCCAGCCTTTGTAACCTGAACTCTGGGCAGAGTTGGCTATATTTAAAGCTGCTTCATAATAGGGGTCTCCGCCGTTTAAAATAAAGGAATCAAAATCAAGTCCGATCATCACATAAGCATAGTATGCAAGAACCGATGTCAGGTTTGAGGTAAATATCCCAACACTAAAATCAAGTGGTTGGTTTTCAATATATTCAAACTCAACATCTTTATCAATATAATTTAAAAGAACCGTATTATAAGTAGAGTTAAAAACAGGCCTGCGCAGGGCTATGGTCATCTCACACCTGAAATAGTCAGGTGAAGGACGGTCTTTTACATTAAACAGGATCGAACATTCAATTTTCTCATTATACTTGTAATTATAATTGGTCCAGATCTGGTTATTCATGAATTCATAAATCGCATTTTTAAGGGTTTCATAAATCCTGCGGTCTGATCCCTGGATTTCCTGACTCCTAACATCAACATTGCAGTAAAGTTCCTGGGATTGCGATTTAAGCATAAATAAACTTAATAGTAATATCAACAGAATTTTATTCATAAAGCAAAAGATTAACTAATTAATTACAATATTCTGATTATCAGATTATTGATATAATAGCAGCAATAATATCTTGTGCGACTTCCCGTTTGGGTTTAACAGGGAAATGTTGGATCTGACCGTTTTTAAAAATAATTGAAATCTTGTTTGTAAGGGTCTTAAATCCAGCGCCCTGATCTTGCAAAGAATTCAGGACAATAAGATCAAGATTTTTTGATTGTAATTTTTTCCTGGCATTTTCTTCTTCATGATCAGTTTCGAGTGCAAATCCACATATAATCTGACCTGGTTTTTTTGTTTTTCCGATACCAGTGAGAATATCTTGAGTCGGCAGGAGTTGTATTCCGATGGAAACTTCAGATTTTTTCAATTTTGAAACGGATTGTACTGCAGGCTTATAATCGGCAACTGCAGCGGCCATTACGATGATATCGGCATCATCTTTTTCAGACATACACAATTCATACATTTCATCTGCAGAGGTCACATCAAACCTGGTGATCTCTTGGTGCTCAAGTGACAGGCTGACCGGGCCCGTGATCAAGCTAACATCAGCTCCTTTAGCGGCAAA
>JAAXUD010000704.1 GCA_013336205.1 Lentimicrobium sp.
CCGCAGGCGGGCGGTCAGACGGGTAGAAATCCGGTTAAGGATTGACCTTTCTATTTCATTCGATGCGACATTTTATACCTGGCAGAACTATGGTGCTTTTTCCTTATTAAAGGGCGCTGTATCAGCAAAAAATCACAAAATCCACCGGATTTTGCGATTACAGACATGATCTGCAACATGCATGTAATCAATCTATTGACCATCAACTTTCTTTATTATTCCTGATCATACTTATGAGCATTAAATTGTTAATAACTCACAGGCTATTGTGGAAATTTTTTAGCCGTTGTGCTGATAAACTTTAACGACATTTGCAATCCGGCAACAATAACGCGGCTTTCAACTTAAAATCTGATATTCAGTTTATTGATATTTCCAGCTACAAATACGAGTCTACCAAGCTAAAAAGCTCTGCCGAAAAATAATTATTAATACTATTACAATTTCGGTTTCAGTTGTTTACAAGTTAAAAACTACCGATTGTTAATAATTCAATTTTGAAGTGGGACAACGGCTGTTGTATCTTGGTGTACTGTTCAAGGGTAAATTGAAAATGATGCAATCAACTCAAAAACAGAGAGTAAGGACTAATTGCTAAAATATTTAAAAACCTTCATTATAATAGGAAGCTATGGATATCAATCTGTTTGCAAACCTTGATGAGATTGCAGAAAAAAGTGAAAAAGCAAAAACAGGCAATCTTTACGACGAGATGCTGGAAAAACGCGTGCGACCTGTTGTCCCGGAATCGAATGAAGTAAAACCGGCACACACAAAAGAAGAAATGGAAGAACAATTAATTGCGGCAATGCCACAACAAAAGGAAAAACCAGTTTTGAAATCATACACCCACGAGGAGATAATGGAGAAAGCCACCGCGTATTTTAAAGGCGATACGCTGGCGGCCAATGTCTGGATGAATAAGTATGCCCTTAAAGACAGTGAAGGTTTGGTATATGAACTTACGCCGGAAGATATGCACCGGCGGATTGCTTCGGAAGTTGCAAGAATTGAGCACAGATACCCGAATCCAATGAGTGAGGATGAATTGTTTGAATTATTCCGTGATTTCCGCTATATCATTCCACAGGGAAGCCCAATGGCAGGGATTGGGAATAATTTTCAGGTATCCTCCCTCTCCAATTGTTTTGTAATTGGCGGTGATGGTAATTATGATTCCTATGGTGGCATTATGAAGATTGATCAGGAGCAGGTTCAGTTGATGAAGCGTCGCGGTGGTGTTGGTCACGACCTTTCGCACATTCGCCCGACCGGCAGCCCGGTAAAGAACAGCGCACTTACCTCCACGGGCATCGTTCCTTTTATGGAGCGTTATTCAAATTCAACCCGGGAAGTAGCACAAGATGGACGGCGCGGTGCATTAATGCTAACCATTTCGGTAAAACATCCCGATGCTGAGAATTTTATTGATGCAAAAATGGAGCAGGGCAAGGTTACCGGTGCCAATGTTTCAGTTAAGATCGACGATGATTTTATGCAAGCGGTGGTTAACCAGACTTCCTACAAGCAGCAATATCCTATTCATTCGCACAAACCAACCAGGGTGCAGGAGATAGATGCCCTGGGACTCTGGAATAAAATTATACACAACGCCTGGAAGTCAGCTGAGCCGGGTGTTCTTTTCTGGGATACCGTAATCAGGGAATCAGTACCTGATTGTTATGCTGATCTTGGATTTAAAACACTTGCAACAAACCCGTGTGGCGAAATTCCACTCTGTCCTTACGACAGTTGCCGCCTGTTGGCGATAAATCTATTCGGATATGTTGAGAATCCGTTTACACCTCAGGCTACCTTTGACTTCAGGTTGTTTCGCAAGCATGCTGCCAAGGCGCTCCGGATTATGGATGATATCATTGATCTCGAATCTGAGAAAATAGAAGCCATCCTCGATAAAATAAAGGGCGACCCGGAAGATGAAGAAATAAAACGCATAGAACGCAGGCTTTGGGAAAATATCCGTGAGAAAACCCTGAAGGGACGCCGTACCGGTATTGGTATAACCGCCGAAGGCGATATGCTGGCCGGATTAGGCTTGCGCTATGGAACGCCGGAAGCAACCAGTTTCTCAGTAGAAGTGCATAAAATACTGGCTACCGAAGTATATGGTGCCTCAGCCGACCTTGCCGGTGAACGCGGTGCTTTCCCGATTTATAACTTTGAGCGCGAAAAAAACAACCCATTTATTCAGCGCATGAAGGAGGCTTCTCCTGAAGTGTATGAAAAAATGGCTAAGAACGGTCGACGCAATATTGCGATGCTAACCATAGCACCAACAGGAAGTGTTAGTATCTGCACGCAGACAACT
>JAAXUD010000183.1 GCA_013336205.1 Lentimicrobium sp.
TATCCTTAATCTGGGCATGAAGTAAACCACCTTCCTCAACCGGGAAAAAGCCAAATTCATTTCCATCAAACCAGCACAATCCGGGTTCTGTTGTAGTTTCACTTCCAAAAGTAGTAAACCAGATGCGTCCATCCGGGGTGAAGGCCAGCGGTGTTATACTTTCGCCCTGAATATTACTATTCCCCGGTGAAAAGAACTGGTAGGTGTTGGTATTTGCATCCAATCTAAACAAGCCCTTGTTTGACCCGATCCAGGCAATGCCTCCTGAAGCCGGAACAGCGCCAGATAAAACATCGCTTTGCGGATCAAGTTCAGGAAAATCATCCACCACTTTCGAATAGTTATAGTTTCCATCGGTACGTAAGGCCTGGTAGCCTGAGCAAGCCCAGATGGTACCCGTTCTTGAAGGGTCTTTATAAATGGTATTTCCCAATCCTATAAAGTCAACAATAGTCCAGGTTGAATTAACATCGTTGAAGTAGGATAGGTTGTAGTATTCACCCAGACTCCACAACCTGTTCTGTGAATCTTCCACCAAACCCTGGGATCTGGAATGTGCATAATTTAGTGAATTATAGGTACTTCCATTCCAACTATGAAGGAAATTAAACATTGGATTCACAATGATCTCACCCGTTGATGGTCGATAATAAATAGCTTCTGCGTTGTCAGTCGGAAAAGGAAAAGGGAAGCCCAATCCATAATTATTTTCATTATAACCAGTCCATTTAACTCCGTCAAATTTCTGGAATCCACCAATACCCGGCCCGGCATTTCCTGTCATCCAGACATTCCCCTCATTGTCAATGGTTAAATCATCAACCCAATAATCGATCTGAGATGAATTAGTGATCCGGTGACGTTGCCAAAGCCCGGTGTTCACGTCGCGTCTGGCAGCACCCTCTACCCCAGTGGCCCAGATATTCCCTGCATCATCAATATCCAGTCCGTATGAATAAGCCCCTTCACGCCATATTCCCTTACTCTGCCAGGAATTGCCATTGAATTGAAAAACTTCACTGTTTAAACCGGTAATTAAGGCTTCATGATTCCCAAATGCCTTAAAGGCCCATATATCAGCCATTACCGATGCAGGTTGTGATGGAGTTATCCATGTACCATCAGGTTGCCGGTAGTCAAGCGAAAATGGTTCTCCCGGTGATGTTACCCTGAGTGCCCAAAGATTCCCTTGATCATCAATACAATCATTACCTGGTAACGAAACCACTTCACCACTGACATATTCCTGAGGCAGAAGTGTAAATTGCTGGTTATCACTGTCATAAGTTATCATTGTATTCCATCCCTCACCGTCAACCCAAACAACATATCCTCCTCCGGGTTTTGCCTGAATAGAAACCTGTTCGCAGAATCCAATCAGTTCGGGCCAGTTATTGGCTGTTGAACCATAACCCCAATACTGCCATTGGAGTGTTGCCGGGTTAAAATGGACCAAACCACCTCCACCCCACACAACCGATTGAACCACGGCCCAAACCGAACCGTCCGGCGCAACATCAATATCCATTGTTCTGCCACCCGGATGCAAAGAATTATCGACGCCCCAGAACTCCAGAGAACTGCCGCCTATTGCAGGATCAAACTTCAGAATCCCTCTCCAGGTTGCCATCCAGAGAATGCCGTTTGCATCCTCTTCAATATCACTGATACGCGATGAGCCGACATCATAGATACTTCCTATCACAGGATACTCCATATTTGAATAATTCATCCACCTGTTTTCATTTTGCAGGTATTTGGAAAAGCCACCTTCTTCCCAACCGGGGTTATAGGCAGCAATATAAGGATCACCATCGTGGTCGATCCAGAGCGCTTCTGCATAATCACCCATGACTCCGGTATTTCCGGCAGTGTAATAGCGCCAGGAATACTGATCTGATGACTGAGCTGATAATAAGATTGAAAATGCAATTAGAATTAAACTGATAGAAATGTTTTTCATGGCCGGTAGTTTAAAGAATAAATACTTCCGCAAAGAAACCGAACAAAGCAACTGCCTGAAAGTTTAAGTCTGCGAACGGGAATTAATCAGGGGGCAATGAGAATATTTTACAATCCGGGGCAACATAAATATAGGTTAAGGTTAAGGTTATGCTTCGGCTTCGCTCAGCAACCAAGGTTAAGCCTGACTGCCCGCCTGAAGTGCGTCGGGTAAACCTGACAAATCTATTTTAAGGGTTAACTATCAAATTGAATGAAAAGATGCGGTTAGCGATTCAGAGAGTGTAAGATTGCAGATTTATTAAAGCAAATTCAGTCTTTTTATGTCGTCATTTGGCTATATTTTTGTACCTTTAGCCTTATTGTAAATTCTAAATCTACTGATTATCAATGCTTCAATTTTAAACCATGAAAACAATTCAGATTTTCGGTTTGGTTTTATTAACAGCGTTTGCATGCACTCAGCAAAAGGAAACCACAAAGTCTCAGCGCCCGGCTACTGCGATTGAGATAGACAGCACCGAATATGAGATCACCATCATTGATCCGGATTTCGATACCTGGTATTTACTTAATTTTACGCCGGTTCTGGATATGTCCAACGAATATTATCGTACAAAAAACGGCCTGGGAGTGAGTAACTGGAACCAATATTTTACAAGAGGGCGCTACCCCGATGCCATTGGGAGCTATATAAATTACATACAATCAGAAGATTATGGAATTGAAGTCAACCGAAAACTGTACTGGTATTTTAAATATATCGAGGATAACTATAAAATCAGGCTTTTAAGGTAAGACTAATCTGCTCTGGGTTGAAGTTACTGCTACTTTCAATGCTTTAATGCCTGAGCTGGCTTCATATCGTCTGATTAACCTGTCCCTTTTGCTTCAGCAAATGCTCAGCAAGGCTAATCACCTCCCTGGCTTCTGGTTTACACCAGCTAATCTCCTTGTCCTTGTGGAACCAGGTTAATTGCCGGCGCGCATAGCGGCGGGTGTTGGTTTTTATTTTTTCGATTGCTTCCTGACGACTGCACTTACCTTCGAAGTAATCAAATAGCTCCTTATAGCCTACTGTATTCAATGAATTGAGCTGACGCTGAGGATATAATGAGCGAACTTCCTGCTCAAGTCCTTCTGCCATCATCTGATCAACGCGGGTATTAATATTCAGGTGCAGCAGTTCACGGGGAAGGTCAAGTCCTATTTTAATTATTCGAAAATTACGTTTGGCCGGCTCTTGTTTCCGAAAACCTGAGTATGGTTTTCCTGTTGCCAGACATACCTCTAAAGCACGAATTATCCTGTTGGGATTAGCCAGATCGACCACACGGTAATAGTCAGGATCTGATTTCTGAAGCATGGCTCTCAATCCGGGCAATCCATCTTCTTCAAATTTCCTGAAAAGAGATTCCCTGATTGCAGGATCGGCATCGGGCAATTCATCTATTCCTTCACAAACAGCCTTTATATACAATCCGGAGCCTCCTGTTAAAACCACAAGTCTTTTTTCCTGAAAAAGAATAGGTAAAAGAGACAGTACCTCCTGTTCATAGCGTGATACATTGTAATCATCAGCCAGCGAAAGATTCCCTACAAAATGGTGTTTGACCTGGGCTAATTGTTCAGGGGTTGGCGCAGCCGCTCCGATTTTGAGCTCCTTAAAAAACTGCCTTGAATCAGCAGATATAATACTGCATCCAAAATAGCTGGCCACAGCAATAGAAACAGATGTTTTACCTACTGCTGTAGGACCTGCAATTATCAGAAGCGTGTTTTCTTCAGGAGGAGGAACAGTCAGGTTTACCATTCACTGCTTTGTTCCAGGCTTGGATCGATAGGAATGTCTTCCTCATCCTCATTATTCATAATATCATCAAACTCAGCAATAAGGGCGATCTCATCAACCTCATTTTCCTCATTATCGAGTAAATCTACAACTGGCAATGGAGGGGTAATCAAGGTAAGTTTACCTTCACTTTTTACACAATAAGGATATTGTTCCTTGTTGCCAGCTTCCAGAATCCGGGTAAGTTCAATAAAAAACACCTTTGGATTCAAGAAATCGTATTCATAAAGTAAACGCTGATGCGGATCGTCAATAATATCTTTAATCCGCACTTTATGCATTTCAGAAACAGGCATTTTAAAAGGCTTTGGACCCCGCCGTTCGTCATAATCCTCTTCTTCTTCCACTATCTCATTCTGCATATTAAGCAGCGTGATTTCTCTCTTTTTCCTCCAGTTCCGGTCGCAGACAAAGAAAGATGCCAACTCGTTACCGGGCAGTTCAACAGACTGCTTTATCAGATTATGAAAATCGGTAAATGTTTGCGATGATAAAATTTCAAAATCGCGAAGAAAGTCCTCCTGGTCTTCGTGCAACAGCCTGAAACGATATACGTGCATGTCTGTTTAGGTTAAGTTGGTTTATTGCAATAAAAATAAGCGATAAAAACAAAAAAAACAAATTTTGAAGTCATTCATTTACAGGAACTAATCCCATGGTTTTACCTTCTGACAGCATAAACTGGTAGGCTTCCTCATAATTATTGCCAAGTTTGCCATCCAGAATGGCTTCACGAATGGCTGTTTTTAACAAACCGACTTCCTTTCCGGGATTCAACCCGAATGTTTGCATAATTGTTTCGCCGGTGATCGGAGGCTGCCAGTTTCTGACTTTATCCTTTTCTTCAATTTCCTTCAACTTCTGACGAACGACGGTAAAATTCGCCATATAACGTTTTACTTTCTCCCTGTTTTTAGAAGTTATGTCGGCTTCACATAAAGTCATAAGATCATCTATGTCGTCGCCGGCTTCAAAAAGCAATCTGCGTATGGCTGAATCGGTAACTTCTTCTTCTGACAGAACAATTGGCCTGAGGTGCAACGCAACAATTTTCTGAACAAATTTCATCTTATCATTCAAAGGCAGTCTTAATTGCCTGAAAATCTGGGGCACCATTCGTGAACCTTTGACTTCATGACCGTGAAAAGTCCAGCCGAGATCAGGCAGATAGCGCCTGGTTGCCGGTTTACCTATGTCATGTAAAATTGCAGCCCACCTGAGCCAGAGATCATCTGTATTCGGACAAATCCGGTCAAGTACTTCAAGTGTATGATGAAAATTATCCTTATGCCCTTTACCTTCGCGTGTTTCAGCACCCTTAAGTGCCAGAAACTGGGGGAAAATAAGTTCAAGTAGCCCGACTTCATCCAGCAGATTAAATCCGACAGAGGGTTTTGAAGTGAGAATTATTTTATTCAGTTCCTCGCTGATGCGCTCACCTGAAACAATTTTGATACGTTCCCGGTTTAGCCTGATCGAATTTAATGTTTCAGGAAAAATGGTGAAACCCAACTGGGTTGAAAACCTTATAGCCCGCATCATGCGCAAAGGATCGTCAGAAAAAGTTATATCAGGATCCAATGGCGTACGGATTATTCTCTTTTCCAGGTCACCAATACCGTCAAACGGATCGACCAAAGAGCCATAATCATCTTTGTTAAGACTTATTGCCAGTGCATTAATCGTAAAATCGCGGCGTTTCTGGTCGTCCTCCAGGGTTCCTCCGGCTACCTCAGGTTTTCTCGAATCCGGGTGATAGGATTCCTTACGTGCACCCACGAACTCAAGCTGAAAATCATCAAAATGAATCATAGCAGTGCCAAAATTCCTGAAAACACTTACTTTATGATTTCCTTTAAGTCTGTCAGCCACTTTTTGGGCAAACTCAACGCCATCGCCGACCACCACAAAATCGATGTCTTTTGATGATCTTTTCAGGAAAATATCACGCACATAGCCACCCACGACATAAGCCGGAATATCCAATGCTGATGCAGCAGCAGCTACTTTTTTAAAAACAGGATGTTTAAGATGTGCGGTTAAATCCATGTAACTATAAACTTCTGATTGGCAAAAATACAAAACTAATCGTGAAACCGGGATACAGAATAGATAACCAATTACTGAAATCGCCTGTTGGCAGCACCTACAGTGATGATAATGAGTGATAAAAATATTTTATCAAATCACTTGCGGATGAAGTTTTGTTCCATATTTTTGACACACTGATCGGGAACAATTCAACAACCAAAATAAATCAGAAATGGCAAAAAGAACTATCGTTACAATGCCCGGCGACGGCATAGGAAAAGTTGTACTGGAAGAAACCATCCGGGTACTGGATGCTG
>JAAXUD010000184.1 GCA_013336205.1 Lentimicrobium sp.
ACCAGTGCTTTGGTTGTGCGGGTACCGCCCCAACCTCCACCAACACCAAATTGTGCCGGGTCCATACTACCACCTATTGCAGCGTGAATCAGGTATACCATTCCACCATAAGAACGGGTGAATTCACCATCAAAGTTAATTGCGAAAATCATTTCAGGGCTGGTATGGTTATCAGCTGTAAAGTTGTTCTTATAGTTTGGAGCTAATTGATAGCCGGCACCAAGCACTTTTTCACAGTAAGCAAGACATTCCGTATTTTTATTCTGCCCTGTATAAACAGGTGCGTTCTGGTACAGTTTAGCTAAGAGAGTCCAGGCTGCAGCCTGATCAGCGCGTCCATATTCAAAACGGGGGGCACCAAGCTTATCTTCGATAGCCTTTAACTCACTTTCAATATAGGCAAACAGTTCTTCGCGGGTGGTTTGTCTTGGGAAGAAGGCGCCGGGACTATCATCCTCTGTAATAAAAGGAGGGTTCCCGAATAGATCGAGTGCATGCCAGTATGACAAAGCCCTGATAAAACGTGCTTCAGCAGCGTAGCGCTGAATATTGGCATCTGAATTATCCTTGGTTGCCCTTACATACTCATTGGAAAGTGCAATGGTAAAGAATATCCTGGAATATACGGCCTGAATAAATACATCATTCGGTGACCATGTCTGCCAGTGAAAGTCTTTGATGGTAGCATCATTCCAGGCAATTACTGCCTCATCTGTTGAAAGTTCCTGAACATTCCAGTACTGACGAAGATAATTGGAAAATCCTTCATCTATACCCGCAATATCAGGATTGCCTGATGGGCCTTGCTGTCCGCTTACTGCGTATGAAGCATAAAGCTTTGCCAAACCCTGAAGATAGGATTCAGGACTATCATATACATTCGCGGAGGTCGTGGTATTCTTGTCTAATGGTGTAACATCCAGATCCTTGATACAAGATGCCGTAACGACTGCCAGAAACAAAACAGTCATCGATATTTTAAGGTACTTTTTCATATCAATCAGCATTTAAAAATTTAAGTTAATACCTAAAACAAACGTACGTGCACGTGGATAGAAATTGTTATCAATACCGCCATCAACTTCAGGGTCAAGACCGTTGTAATTACTAAGTACAAGCGCATTCTGAACCGTGAAACTTAAACGTGCATCAAGTTTTTCATTTAACAACTCGTTAAAACTATATCCAATACTTACATTGTCTAAACGGAAGAAAGATGCGTTTTCAATGTAGAAATCAGACCAGTACTGAGGATTGTTGAATTTGGTAAGGTTGACCTGAGTGGGCAGGTTGTTATAAAAACCTGACTGGTTATATAAACTGGAGTAAACAGCGCTGGAAGAAGCAACATTGTTGTAAACATAGTTACCAATATTTGCCCTGGCCGACAACATAGCGTCAAACTTTTTATAACGAAGACTTGTAGAAAGTCCCATAACAAAGTCAGGTGCAGGTTTTTCGTAATGATATTTATTCTGTTCATTACCGGAAACATTTCCGCCATCACCACTGCGATCAATATAAAGTCCTTCAATAGGCATGCCATTGGCATCGTAAACCTGCTGAAATACATAGAATGAATTGGCTGCGTAGCCTACGTTGTTATTCTGAATAAAGTTACCAACACCACCACTGATGCCGCCAACCGGAACGCCTGGATAATCAGGATCGTCGTTGAGTGATATTTTAGTGATTTCGTTCTTGTTGTATGAAATATTGAATCCGATATTCCATAAAACATCCTTGGTAACCACTGGTTTCACATCAATCATAAACTCAATACCCTTATTCTCAAGACTTCCTACATTGGTTGTCAGATAGTTGGAAAAGTTACTACCAACAGCAATGGGAACATAACCAATCAGGTCTTCAGTCTGCCTGTTGTAAACATCAACAGCTCCGGTAACCCTATTGTCGTAAAATCCGAAATCCAATCCAATATTGTAAGTAGTGGTTGTTTCCCACTTTAAGTTTTCATCGTAAGGATTTGGGCGGAGTGTAGGATAGAAAGTATTGCCAAACTGATAGGAAGCAGTCGGTTCACTCAGCTGATAAACGGCAAGGTAAGGATAGTAATTGTCACCGATATCCTGCTGACCAGTTACACCATATCCCAAACGAAGTTTAAGGTCAGATAGATTTCTGACATCTTTTGCAAAACCTTCTTCTTTAATCTTCCATGCAAGAGCTACAGCCGGGAATAATCCCCAGCGGTTTTCTTCTGAAAACCTTGAAGAACCGTCATCACGTAAAGTAACTGTTAAAAGATATTTATCATCCAGGGTATAATTTAACCTTCCGAAGAAAGAAACAAGGAAATTCTCATTGATATATTCAGTACTGTCCTGAATAATTGTTTCGTCACCATTGCGTGAGAAATTAGTCCCTTCTCTCTGGAAGTGCTGCCATGAATAACCGGCGGTCAGATCAATTTTGCTTTTAATGCTGGTGATATCTTTAACATAGTTAAGATAAAAGTCAAACAATTCCATACTCTTATCCTGGGTATAGTCAATTTTCTGACCAATGCCCTGCCTGTATGTCCACGCTGCTTCATCCGGAGCATTGTTAACGCCTTCGCTGTTTGATTTGTCAAACCCTACATTTAGATTAGCCCTTAATTCAGGAAGGAAATGGAACTTATAATCTAGCTGAACATTACCCAACATACGGTTTACCGTAGAGTTATTGGTTGTCTGATCGAGTAGTGCAACAGGATTGCTGACACCAATTGGATTGGGATATCCATTGGGATCCATAGAGCCATCAGCAAGAGTATCGGCAAGGTTAACCCAGGTGTGGTATCCGCCAAACCGGGTATTTCCATTATTAACCGGTTGGGTTGGATCGTAAGCAACTGAAGAACCTACTGCACCCTGATTACTGAAATCAGTTTTCGATTGACTGCCCTTGAAATTAATATCAACTTTCAGATAGTCTTTTATCAACACAGGATTCAGATTTACTGCCCCCGAAAGGCGGCTCATGTTCGTGTTCTTCAGAATACCATCCTGATTTGTATAACCCAGTGAAGCACGATAAGGAAGTTGCTTAACATTACCAGCAACACTAAGGTTATGGTCCTGTGTAAATGAATTCTGATAAATTTCATTCTGCCAATCGGTATTCTCATTTCCAAGACGGCTAAGGGCTTTATCATTCAGTCCTGAGAAACCTTTATCTTTCAATTCAGTTACCAGGTTCTTATATTCTTCCCCTCCGAATACTTCTACTGTTGAAGGAATTGTATTCAGTGAAAAATTACCGCCATAACTGACCATCATTTTCTTGCCACCAGCTGAACTTCCCTTTTTGGTTGTAATCAGAATTACGCCATTAGAAGCGCGTGATCCGTAAATAGCTGTTGCAGAAGCATCTTTAAGTACAGTAAATGACTCAATATCATTAGGATTGATAAGTGACAGCGGATTGGCTGTACCGGAGATTCCTGTATTATCTACAGGGATTCCATCGATAACAATCAAAGGATCATTACTGGCATTCAGTGACGAACCTCCCCTGATCCTGATGGTTGAACCAGCACCTGGAGCACCACCACTTGAAGTGATAACAACCCCGGTTGTTTTACCAACAAGTAAATCCTGTGGCGAGGTGATGGCTCCCCTGTTGAAATCTTTAGACGAGATAACAGCAACAGAACCGGTAGCGTCGCTTTTTTTCACAGTTCCATATCCGATTACTACAGCTTCTTCCAGCGTAGTAACAGATGAAATCATGACAACTTTGAGTGTAGTCTGATCCCCTATTACAATCTCCTGGGTAAGGTAACCGATAAATGAGAACATCAGTGTTGCACCTTTATCGACATTAATTGTAAAACTACCATCAATATCGGTAATTGTACCTGTCGTTGTGCCTTTGACGGCAATGGAAACACCAGGCATGGTAGTTCCATCATTAGCATCTGTAACTTTCCCTGTAACTCTGACGCCCTGGGCGAAACCCTGGATTGTAAAAGTCAGACTCAGAAAAAGAAACAGAACTTTCAGCAATGTAAAATGCTTCTTCATAATTCTGGTTTTGGTTGGTGGTTTGATTAATTATTAATTAATAAAAATAATTCCCGATTAAAAAATGAAACAACAATAAATAACATTCATGGGCCTTCCATAAGAAGAATCAAATATTCAAACCGAATATCAATAGTTGTAACCATGAAAAACTTTTTTCAGACCTCTAAATATATGAATAAACAAATCAATTCTACCGAAGGGCGAAACTGATTTTTTTATAATCAGTAAATATTCCTGACTCAAAAACAATAAAATTGTCATTTTTGAACCGCATAAAATATTGCTAAGAACAATTCAGCAGGAAACATGCTAAAAAAATTAATTATTCCTGCTTTGGAGGCACAATGTTAAGCAAAAATTAATTTCTAATCTACTTATTCATCAAGTAATTAGATGATTTTTTTAAAAAAAAAGGCGCAATCGTTTCCGCAATCGATTGCGCCCGATAAATTCAGCAAAAAATCAGCTTCAATAATTGTCATTTAGCGTCCCTGATCAGCACTATTTATAAAAAAATCTCTTTAATGATTATTTTATCATCTATTTGAGTATCTTTATCCGGAAAACATAAAAAATGTTAATGATCTGAAATGAAATCGAACCTTATATCGATCAATGATATTGCCAGGGCATTAGGAATTTCACCATCAACTGTTTCACGCGCTTTAAAAGATCATCCTGATATAAGCACAGAGACAAAAAGAGTTGTAAAAGAATATGCTGAACAGGTTAATTACCGGCCAAACGCCTTAGCTTTAAGTTTAAAAAGGCAACGGTCCAATACGCTTGGGCTGATAATTCCTGAAATAGTTCACCACTTTTTTTCCTCTGTGATCAGTGGAATTGAAGAACTGGCGTATGCGAAGGGATACAGAATCATCATTTGTCAATCAAACGAAGATTATCAGCGTGAGGTTATTAACACCCAGGTTTTACTCGACAACAGAGTTGATGGTATAATTATATCAATGAGTAAAACCACCACAGATCCGGCACACTTTAAAGACCTGATAGACAGTGGAATACCGGTTGTATTTTTTGACCGGGTATGCGAAGAGGTTGAAACTGACCGGGTTGTCATTGCTGATTTTGAAGGGGCATTGCTGGCCACCAGTCATTTGATTGAGCGCGGGTGCAAAAAAATACTTCACCTCGCATCACCACAGCATCTCTTAATCGGTCGGCTCAGGCTGCAGGGATACCTGAAAGCCTTGTCCAATTATGGTATTGAATATGATCCTTCCTATGTTCTTCAATGCGATACACGACAGGAAGTAACTGATCTGAAAGACCAGATTCTGCGCCTTGCGCCAGAAATTGACGGTATTTTTGCTGTAAATGATTTCACAGCAATCGCAGCCATGCAACTATTGCAGGAAAACGGGTACAAAATACCAGAAGATATTGCGGTAACAGGCTTCGGAAATGACCCGATTGCCAGCATTGCCCACCCACCCCTTACCACCGTTGAACAAAGGGGATTTGAAATGGGAAGACAATCCGTCGAGATTCTTATTCGCCGGATTGAAAATCCATCAACATTTATTGACTTTCAGACAAGGGTAATTCCGGTTTCAATTGAAAAACGGGCTTCCAGTTGATGCAAAGTAAAAAGTAAAAAGTCTAAAGTAAAAAGTAAAAAGTAAAAAAAAGTTCAAAGTTCAAAGTTCAAAGCTCAAAGTAAAAAGTCTAAAGTCTAAAGAAAAAAAACTCTAAAGTGAGTTGAGTGAAAAGAAACTAAACCTTGACTGTTGTTAAGTAAGATTGCATACGATTAGCGGATTAAAACGGAAGAAGTTGAATGATACCCGGGCAAAAGCAAGAATTTGATATCAGTTTTCAAAAAAAGCTTCGTTTTACAATCAAAATAAGTTATTCAGCCTGCATGTTGTATCCGCGGCTGCTAAAATCATATATCTAATTCCTCCCGAAAAAATCAGCCTAAAATGAAAAAAACAAACATTCCCGGCTTGTTATTGCTGGTATTGGCGCTCACCGCCTGTAACAATGAAGTTAAGCAATCCCTGGTTTCCGGCCCGCCGGAATGGTCAAAAGATGTAATCTGGTATCAGATATTTGTAGAACGCTTCAACAATGGCGACACAACCAACGATCCGACCATTAAA
>JAAXUD010000185.1 GCA_013336205.1 Lentimicrobium sp.
AGCTTTATTCCGTTTGATCGGATATCTGGGAAATGAGCCTGCGCTTGTTTTTTGCAATCACCGCGAAACCGTTGAACGCATCAGCGATTTGCTCAGAGGAATGGGTGTAGTGCATGGGATCTATCATGGTGGACTCGATCAGGAAGAACGTGAACTGGCGCTTATCCGGTTCCGCAACGGAACACATCACCTGCTGCTTACCACCGACCTGGCATCACGCGGTCTTGATATTCCTGAAATCAAACATGTAATTCATTATCAATGGCCCACCACTGAAACTGCCTGGACCCACCGCAATGGCCGTACCGCCCGTATGCATGCCTTTGGTACTTCATGGCTGGTGATGGCTGAAGAAGATTTTATTCCTGATTTTATCACAGGTAAACCTGTGTTTATTGATCTCCCTGAAACAACGAAACTTCCCGATCTGCCTGAATGGGAGACACTTTATATAAGTGCCGGGAAAAAGGATAAAATAAGTAAGGGTGATATTGCCGGTTTCCTGATGCAAAAAGGTATGCTGGCGAAAGATGAACTCGGGAAGATCGAGGTGCTTGACTATGCGTCATTCGCAGCAATCAGCAGGCGAAAAAGTGAAAAACTTCTCAGCCTGGTGGCGAATGAACAGATAAAAAAGAAAACGGTAAAGATTGCAATTGCGAGATAGGAATGTAATTCTATCTTTGAAAAACCGGACATAAAAAAAGCGGGTTGACCAGAAAAGTCAACCCGCTTTTTTATTAGAAGATTATTCAGGCATTTTATAAACCATTGCATTTACATGCATTCCTGCGCCAACCGAAGCGAACACAAAGTGATCGCCGGCTTTAAGCGGATGGTTATCAACTTTTTTGTTTACTATCAGGTCGAAGAGGATGGGCAAGGTAGCAACTGAATTGTTACCGAGCCATGAAATAGTCATTGGCATCGAAAATTCAGGCCTTGTTTTTATCCCATACAGCTCGTAAAGACGATTTACGATGGCGTCATCCATTTTTTCGTTGGCCTGATGGATAAGTATTCTTTCGATGTGTGTTATTGGCAAACCGCTTTTATCGATGGCCATTTTAATGGCAGCAGGCACGATTTTCAGCGCATATTCATACAATTTACGGCCATTCATTTTGAGATAAAGGTTGTCTTTGATTTCAGGATTGAATGACTTGTCCATTTTCAGCAAAAACACCTGTTCGGCAGTATCGGTGCGTGTAACGTGTGTAAGTATGCCAACCGGAGTTTCACTTTCAACGGCACTTAAAACCACGGCACCTGAGCCATCGGAATAAATCATACTGTCGCGGTCGTGCGGATCGCTTATGCGGGAAAGAGTCTCTGATCCAATAACCAGAATATGCTTTGCATCGCCGGATTTAATATAATAATTGGCTTGAATAAGGGCCTGAAGCCAGCCCGGACAGCCAAACGGCAGGTCATAGGCAACCGTAAACGGGTTAAGTATACCCAGTTTATATTTTACCCTGGCAGCAAGCGCCGGCACTATATCTACTCTTGTTGAGCCTGATTTAACATCTCCGAAATTGTGGGCTAAAATGATATAATCAAGTTGTTCTTT
Source organism: Lentimicrobium sp. (assembly GCA_013336205.1). GTDB lineage: Bacteria > Bacteroidota > Bacteroidia > Bacteroidales > Lentimicrobiaceae > Lentimicrobium. The sequence goes on from JAAXUD010000185.1 coordinate 1,574, forward strand.
GTCAATGCCTGCATCAGCAATGGCTTTTTCTGCAGCAAAGGATGCCATATCAGAACTAACGTACTGATCTTCAACATATCTTCGCTCGTTGATGCCTGTGATCTGCTGGAATTTCGAAATGACTTCCTCATTTGGGCGACTTATCGGCTCTCCGGTCGATTCGAAGAATTTGTGGGAAAGAAAATCGGCATTTGTAACCTTGGTTGATGGTATGTAACTACCTGTTCCTGTGATTACTGAGTAAATATTATTGGCCATTTTAAGGATTTATTAAAGTCAAAAAAAATGGGTTTACCCTCTGTATCGCAGCAGGACAAACCTAAATGTCGGACTAGTTGATTAAATGCAATTGAAATAACTTCATTAAGGATGCAAAGGTAAGCGATAAAACATTTGCAGGGACAAATAGTCACAAAAAATCTAAATAAACTGATATTAAATGGTAAATACTATAGGTTGTTTATGTCTGTATTTTTCAGGAAATCCCTGAAATCCTTATAATTTCTACCGTGTGTTTGCTCATAAAGCAATACTCCGGATTTTATGAAGGCATGTGATTCTTTAAGCCTCAGGTAGGAGGGGTTGAGGTCGTTTGCGCCCAGCCTGATTCTGTCAAGGGCATCGGCATCTTTCAGAATAGAAACAATAGTATGATCAGGATCATTTTCCGGCAATTCAACACTGGTTGAATGAAGCGCAACAGCTTTGCCAATTATCATGATTTCGGCTTCAGTAGCTCCGTTTTCAATAAAAAGTGTTCTGTGCAAAGGCAATTTCAGGTTGGCGGAGTTTGCGCCATGTTCTGTACAGTAACCATCATGCATGCGGGCCATGTCATGAATATAAGCTGCAAAAAATGCAGTTTTCGCGTCATGAATGTTACCTGTTATTATTCCCAGCCTGAGACAATGCAGCATAACCCTGTAGGTATGCAGGATGCCATGAAGTTTGCTGTGGTGGTCAAACTGGCTTTCGTTCAGGCTGAATCTGCTGAAGTCGATGTTGTATTGATCGAATGAGAAATTCAAAATATTTATTTAATGGTTTTGTTTGATTAACCTGATTTTTTTGGAATGGTTCAATGATCAGGCATTAATAGTATATTAATTATCGAAAAAATTAAGAAGTGGAACTGAGCTGAAGTGTGTTTCAATATAAAAATCAGAAATTTCCTGAAATTGTTTTTTATGCTAAGTTCTTATTAAACAGGTGTAATGTTCAGTATCGATTGAATAATCGGCTTTAATCCAGCAAAGAAAAACTCAACCGCAATAACCATCATAATCAATCCCATCAGCTTTATCATAATTTTATTTCCGGTATCACCCAGCAATCTGATGATTTTTCCGGCTCCGAGTAAAACAAACAGGGTGATCAGCAGTGTGACCACAATGGATAAAATCAGGACGATTTTCAGCTGGAAAGTATGGCTGTCTTCCATCAGAACAATGGAGTTGGTTATCGCGCCCGGGCCGGCTATCATAGGAATGCCCAGCGGAGTAACAGAAATATCATCCACATATTTCTTTACCATATCATCATCCATTTTTATTCTGCTGATACGTGCCTGAAGCATATCGTACCCCATCACAAAAAAGATAATACCACCAACAACCCTGAAACTGTTGACAGATATTCCAAAGAATTTAAACATCAACTGACCGCCAAAAGCAAACAGCATCAGGGTAAAAAAAGCGGTGATTACAGCCTTGATGGCAGTTCGTTTGCGCTGCGGATCCGAAATGTCGGTGGTCATGGTCATAAATACCGGCATCACGCCCAGCGGATTAATGATGGCAAAGAAGGATGTGAAATACAGTAATGCTATGGTAAAAAGTTCGTGGGTCATTTATCGGAAATATAGGTAAAGAAACAAAAAGTAAAGCAACTCCAAATACATCGGGTAGTTGGAGTCGCTCAGCAAAATTAACTGTTAATCTTTAGGTTAACAATCGTCAGTATTTCATTTTCCATTGTTTGGGCTTTTAATTCAATTTCAGCTCCTTCCGCAAGAACTGAATCAACAAAAGCCTTATCGTTGAGTCCGGAAGCGTTTATTTTTACATTAAGAAATGCGCCCATAACTGCTGACCTGACTGCCAGCGCACCAACACCGGCATCTGAGACTGAATTCGGATTTCCGGTTTCAGCCATCGCTTTCAATATTTCCATGGCAGCGAATGATTTCTTCATTACCCGGAACGGAATTTCAATGGCGTATTTTGTTGCTTCCTGAATGGCTGCTGTCCTGGCTGCTTTTTCAGGATCATTTCCTTTCGGAAGTCCGAAAGCGTCCATTATTTTATTGAAAGCATTGGTGTCTTCATCTACCAGGAAAAGCAGTTCATCTTTGATTGACTGTCCTTTTTCGGCCCAATCCGAAAACTCCTCCCAGCGCTCATCCCATCCGGGTTTGTGGGAAGAAAGGTTGGCAACCATTGTTCCCAGGGCAATGCCGAGGGCGCCCATATAGGCCGAGATTGAACCTCCACCCGGAGCCGGTGATTCCGAAGCAGTTTCATTGGCGAAGTCAGTACAGGTCATATCCATAAGTTTATTAACTGACTTCTCCTGCAAAACATATTCTATGATTTTATCCGCAGGGTTGAATGGCTTGAGGTCATCCAGACCAAGTGATTTGACTGCAATTTTTATCAATTCAGCTTCTGAAACTCCCACAGAGCGGTTTTGCTTTTTCAGGAAATATTTACCGGCATCGGTAAAGACTTTCAGCGGGGCAAGTCCGACGAGTTCGGAACCGGTTACCCGCATTCCGCGTTCCTGCGCTTTTTTGCAGGCTTCTTCAAATGCAACGTGAACCGGAGTAATACTTATATTAGTAAGATTAATAGAGACCTGGGCTATGCCATATTCCTCGATAAACCAACCTATGGCTTTGCATGCTTTCAGGGATCCGGGAATATTGACCGGATTTCCTTTTTCATCTTTTACAATTTTGCCGGTTACCTGGTTTCCTTCGCGCATTGGGCGTCCTTTTTCACGGATATCAAAAGCAACAGCATTGGCGCGCCGGGTTGAAGTGGTGTTGAGGTTAACATTGTAGGCAACCAGAAAATCACGCGCACCCACCGCAATAGCGCCTGTTTTTGGTAAAAAGGAGGCTGGTCCGTAATCAGGTTTCCAGGCCGGATCGGAAAGTTTTTGAGACAGCCCTTCATATTCACCTGAACGGCAGAAAGCAAGGTTACGTCGCTCAGGGCTTTTTGCTGCATCTTCGTAGCAATAGACCGGAATTCCAAGTTCTTTCCCGATTCTCTCGCCCAACATATGTGCGTATTTAACCGTCTCTTCCATGCTGATATTGGAAATCGGTACCAGCGGGCATACATCAGTTGCTCCAAAACGTGGATGAGCGCCTGTGTGCTTACTCATGTCTATCACTTCCATGGCCTTTTTAATCGCCCTGAAGGCGGCTTCTATAACCTGTTCAGGCTCACCGGCAATGGTAACAACTGTGCGGTTGGTGGCTGCACCCGGGTCTACATCAAGTAACTTAACGCCTTCAACTGTCTTTATCTGATCGGTAATCTGTTGAATAACAGCAAGATCACGACCTTCACTGAAATTAGGGACACATTCAATAATTTGTTTCATTTATTTTGAGTTTTTTGAGGTTTTTTGGATGAATTGGGGCAAAGGGCACAGGGCAAAGGGCTCAGGGCTCAGGGCATAGGGCTCAGAGCACAGGGCAGATTTTAGTACCTGGTTAAATCAATGTTTTCCTGAAGTTTGTAATTCTTTTGCTTAGTCTTATCATTTCATCAAATAGTATTAGTCTTGATTCAAGATTGATGATTAACCTTCTTTCAAAAATGTGAAGAATGTTTGCACATTCAAACAATGATCTCCTGGATATATTAAGGAAATTTGCGAAATCTTTGTCTGAGAATGATCCGGATCCTTCAGCTATGTTGTTTGAAATACTCATACCAGCAGCCCGCAGTTGTTCAGCAAATTTATACAGTTTTTTTTCGTCGGCTAAATCTGCAATGTCAAATAACTTGATAGAAAGTTCCATCGCATCTTTCCAGATATCAAGCTGCTCAAACCTAAAATCATCCATGTTTATTTATTTTTAAATATGATATTGATCAAAACTTTTCAACCCTATGGCTTCTTCCGGTACTTCCTGGTTTTCATTTTGTTAATAATGCGCCCTGTGCCCTTTGCTCTGGGCCCTGTGCTCTGAGCCCTGTGCCGCTTGCCCTATGGCTTCGATACAATTTTCGGTAGCAAAATCCGATACTCAGTTTATCAACAATTCCGAAAATCACTCAGCCATCGGCTCTTTGCCCTGAGCCCTGAGCCCTTTGCCCCATGGCTTCGATACAATTTTAGGTAGCAAAATCCGATACTCAATTTATCAACAATTCCGAAAATCACTCAGCCATCGGCTCTTTGCCCTGAGCCCTGTGCCCTATGGCTTCGATACAATTTTCGGTATTAAAATCCGATACTCAATTTATCAACAATTCCGAAAACCACTCAGCCATTGGCTCTTTGCCCTGAGCCCTGTGCCCTATGGCTTCGATACAATTTTCGGTATTAAAATCCGATACTCAATTT
>JAAXUD010000186.1 GCA_013336205.1 Lentimicrobium sp.
AAAATTGCTGATGTAGAAGTTGATCTGTAGATTATACTTTTCACGATGCAAATTCACATTTATCATTTACCCCGACTTTCAGTCCGGGAAATATTAATAAAATCAAGACCATGAGCGATCCAAACGGATTTTTGAAGATACGGAGAAAAGATGCCGGAAACAGACCTCTTAATGAACGGATTACCGACTTCAGTGAGGTTGAGCAGGTATTAAACAGTGAAGACAGAATGCTTCAGGCAGCCAGGTGCATGGATTGTGGCGTTCCTTTCTGCCATTGGAGCTGCCCGGTTGATAATCTTATTCCCGAGTGGAATGACCTTTTGTATAAAGGCGACTGGAAAGGTGCCTATATGCGGTTGGCAGCAACCAATAACTTCCCGGAGTTTACGGGTAGAATCTGCCCGGCAAGCTGCGAACATGCCTGTGTACTCAATATCAACCAGGAGCCTGTAACTATCCGCGAAAATGAAGTAGCCATTGTTGAAAAAGCATTTACAGAAGGTTATGTTAAACCGGAGCCTCCTTCAGTTCGCACCGGTAAAAAAGTAGCTGTTATTGGAAGCGGACCTTCAGGAATGGCTGCTGCTGATCTCCTGAACAAAGCTGGCCATTGGGTTACACTTTTTGAAAAAGATGAAAAAGCGGGCGGATTATTACGCTTTGGCATTCCTGATTTTAAACTGAGCAAAGCCGTGGTTGACAGGCGCTTTAACCTGATGATACAGGAAGGTCTTGTTGTTAAAACTGGTGTAAATATTGGTGTTGATATTTCAGGAAAAGAAATTGTTGATCAGTTCGACGCAGTTTGTATCGCTGTTGGTGCAATGCATCCCCGCGATTTACAGGCCGAAGGTCGTGAATTCAACGGCATTCATTATGCTATGGATTTTCTGACAACACAAAACCGGGTAAATAACGGACTAATCGCAGTTGCAGATAACCCGATAAATGCCAAAGACAAAAAAGTGCTGAATACGTTTTGTTATACCGGTGGATTTTCTGTCTATGCCCTGGCGGCCGGGGCAACACATGTTACTTCCCTCGACAGTTCCCGCAAGGCAATGGATGCACTGGAGGTGAACCTGAAGCTCAATAATGTTGGAGCTGAAAACCACGAAAGCCTGGTGCTTGATGCTAAATTTTACCTGGGAACAATGCCCGGCGATTTTGACATGGTAGTGCTCGATCCGCCGGCATTTGCCAAACGGCAGGCCGACCGGCAGAAAGGGCTGCAAGGCTATCGGTTTATAAATACTGCTGCAATTAAGAATATTAAGCCGGGTGGATTGTTGTTTACTTTTTCCTGTTCACAGGCAATCAACAGCGAGATGTTTACTTCTATGGCCATGTCGGCAGCCATCGATGCCAGGCGAAATGTCCGTATTCTGCATCACCTTGGTCATTCCGCCGATCATCCGGTAAGTATATTTCATCCGGAAGGAGAGTACCTGAAAGGCCTGGTGCTGAGGGTAGAATAGCGTTTTTCAACTCTCATTCACCAGTGGTAATCATGTCAAGTTTCTCACGGATATACTGGTCTCTTATTTTGTTAAATTCAGCCGGTAACCCATGTCCTGAATTGGGGTAAACGATGTATTTTTTCTCAGTTTTAAGATTATTGTAAGCCGCAAAATTGATACGGGGCGGACAGGTTACATCCACCAGGCCAACAGCCATAAAAACGCTGGCAGTAATCCAGGGCGCAAGATTCTTGATGTCGATGTAACTCAGGGTATTTAAAATGCCTTCAATGCCAAACTCAGGATGGGCTTCAGCGTATTCATTCCATTCATTGGCAGGCCATTCAGCAATTTTAATGTATTCAGGGAAGTCGCTTAAAAAAGGGACAAGCGGCACTGCAACTTTAATGCGGTTACCGCAAAGTGCTGCGGTAGCAAAACTTAAAGCACCGCCCTGGCTTCCGCCTTCAACAGCAACCCGGTTAGTATCTACCTCTGGCCTGGAAAACAGGAAGTCAATCGCACGCAAGCAATCCATGTAGGCTCCCCTGTAGATATATTGCTCTTTATTCTCAATGTGATGAGTCAGAAACCCTGGAAATCCGGGATTCACATCATCCCTGCTGTTGCCATGTCCGCGGATATTGAGCCCGAGACTTACTACATTGTCATCGTTAAATGTCCAGTCTGATTGCATATCTGAGCTGAATCCCTGCACGGTGAGAACTGCGGGGTACTTCCCGGGCTTTTTTGGGGTAAGCAACCAGGCCCGAACCAGCACATTGCCCAGTGAGCGCATCTCTACTAAATAACAATCGCGGGCATCAGTACTTAAACTGTCAATTTTTATCAGTTTGTATTGCGGATCGACTGCGGCCAACTCACTTTTTGCCTTTTGCCAGTATTGCGCAAAGTCAGGTTTCGCATCTGCGATCGTGGTCATCTTTTCAGGGTCAACAGCAAAATTGAATTTCACCTGTTTTGTTGTTTCAGAAGCAGTCAGGTATGCGGTAACCAGGAAGATGCCGGGTTGGAGGCCGGAAACCGGAAATGAGACAACAGAAACTGATCTTTTTGCAATACTGATGTTTGATTCCTGCACAGAAACCGTATCAAAGAAGTCGTTACGAACCACAATCTTTAGTATTCCTTTTATTTTCTCAGGATTGTTATTATGGATTTCAATGGGTAGTGTTAACGCTGAAATGTTTTTAAGAACCCTGTCAGGTTCTGCGAAGGCAGGTGCCATAGATAATAAATCACCTTTGCCGCAAACCACCAGCGAAATGTCATCTCCATAGATTCCCCCACCGCCGCTATAATCAAAAACCCTGACTGAAATGGTGTTTGGTTTGTCCCATTTTATCAGGTCGGCGGGAATAGAATACACCCGGTCAACATCGTATTTGCAATCATAATTCGGAGGGACATCGCCATTTTTGCCAATAAGTGTTCCATTAAAATAGGTAAAATCAACATCATCAATTCGGGCAAGTCTTAGTGTTAAGCCGCCGTTTTTCTCTGCTGCCTTTTTATATTTTGAGGAGATTACCACTTGCTGTCTGTACCAGCCAAATCCATCATAATCCTTAAACCCCCAGTTTTCCCATAATTTTCCAATTCTGGCATCAACCCATTTGCTGTCATCAAAACCGGGGCTTATCCAGGCAGAGTCGTCTCCGACAGAGAATTTCCATTGGTTGCCCAGAAGGTTTTGCGCCTGAAGTGAAAAATACAATAATGCTGTAATTAAAAGGAAGATTAGTTTTTTCATTGGAGAATGGTTTGAGGCTGCAATTTACGTTTGTTCGTTTATATTTCTGATAGAAATCTGGCTTAAAAACAAGATAACAAATACAAATTCCGTTACAGTATATGCCCGATAAGGCTTTGTAGGATTATTTAATGGGTTTGTTGATATTGAAGTAATATGAGTTGGGATAACCAGCATTTACAACTGTTCAACATCGCACACTGCCTTCCTGTTTTCGTTCAATCGGTTTAGGCTGAGTTTAGCTAAATAGCAATATATCAGTATATTAAAAATTGGCATGGTTTTAATGTAACAATTGGTTTATATCTCAGTCTTTATATAAATTATATTCATTGCTCAATGAGAATATTGCTGGTTATTGCACTGATAATGCTGCTTGGCGATTTTCAGTCACTCGCCATACCCGATAGCCTTAGGTCATATACGCCTGCGAAAGTAAATGGCAAGCTGCCGTTGGCAGATGGACTTATCAGCCCGGACGAATGGCCGGATTCAGGCTGGGCGACGGGTTTTATTCAGCAGAAACCCCTGGAAGGGCAACCGGAAAGCCAGCAAACCAGCTTCAATATTATGTACGATAACGACCATATTTATGTGGCGTTCAGGATGCTTGAAAAAGAGCCCGATAAAATAAGCCGCCGTTTGTCGCGCCGGGATGAAATGGAAGGAGATATGGTGGGCATTCAGATCGATAGTTATTTTGACAAGACTACTGCATTCTTTTTCTGGATTACAGCTGCAGGCGTTAAGATCGACGGAGTTTTAGTGGATGGAAACAGCGGAGAAGACATGTCGTGGGATGCGGTTTGGACAGGAAAACATAGCTTTGATAGCCTGGGCTGGAGTGCAGAAATGCGCATTCCACTTACTCAGCTCAGGTTTTCCAGCGCTGAAACTCACACATGGGGATTGCAGGTACTGCGTTATATTCAGCGCCACGACGAAGTGGATTTGTGGCAGCCTATTCCCCGCGATGCCTCTACCTGGGTTAGCAGGTTTGGCACCCTCGAAGGCCTCAGGGGAATTCATCCGAAACGTCAGATAGAACTGATGCCATATGCAGTAGCTTCAGCCGAAAGTTACCAGGCTGAAGAAGGAAATCCATTCCGCACTGGAAAATCATCTGATTTGTCGGCTGGTCTCGATGGAAAAATCGGGATTACCAACAATATGATCCTTGACTTCACCATCAATCCAGATTTCGGACAAGTTGAGGCAGATCCCTCAGAGGTCAACCTTTCTGCCTATGAATCCTATTTTGAAGAGAAAAGACCTTTTTTTGTGGAAGGCAGGAATATTCTGAGTTTTGGGATTACACCCGGTGATAATGAATCTTCCAGCGATAATCTTTTCTATTCCCGGCGCATTGGCCGATCCCCGCAACGCAATCTCTCAGATTACGACTATTCAGATGCCCCCGGCAATACCACAATACTCGGGGCATTCAAGCTTACCGGGAAAACCCGTAACGGATGGTCGGTCGGCCTGCTTGAATCTGTTACATCCCTTGAAAAAGCGGAGGTTATTCTGGAAGAGAACAGGGAGGAAATCGATGTAGAACCTCTGACCAACTATTTCATCGGCCGCCTGCAGAAGGATTTCAACAAGGGGACAACCAGGGTTGGCGGGATGTTTACTGCCGTAAACCGGGATATTGAGGATGTTGCAATGAATAACCTCCACAAAGCTGCGTACACAGGTGGCATCGACTTTTATCACACCTGGAAAGACAGGACATATTATCTCAATATAAAGGGAATCTTTAGCCAGGTAAAAGGAGATTCACTGGCAATTAAGGAAACCCAGGAATCATCGGCGAGGTATTTCCAGCGTCCTGATGCGGATTATTTAAAATACGATCCATCGCGCACTTCACTTTCAGGCCATGCCGGTGTTGTAGAGTTTGGAAAGGCAGGGAGCGGCAGCTGGCGTTACACAACATGGATCAACTGGCGTTCTCCGGGATTTGAGATTAACGATGCCGGCTATCAGCAGCGGTCTGACGATATCTTCCAGGTGATCTGGGTCGGTTACCGGTATTACAAGCCATTCAGCATTTTTAAGGAAATAAGCCTGAACTTCAATCAATGGAGCGGCTGGGATTTTGGTCTCAATAACAGATATTCAGGCGTCAATGTGAATGCAAATGCACAGTTCATAAACCAGTGGAATTACTCTTTTGGTGTAAACAGGGATTTCGATGTGCGATCGAACTATATTTTACGCGGTGGCCCTTCAATGCTGATGCCGGGTGGCAACAACCTCTGGACTTCTCTTTCAACTGACAATTCAAAGAAAATCAATGCCGGAATAAGTTATAGTATATTTGATGGGGATGAGGGAAATGCAAAATTCCAGAACCTGAGTTTCCGCTTAACCTGGGCTCCGGTGAATGCCATGACCATTTCTATGACCCCATTTTACAGTTCTGAAAAAAATACGCTACAATACGTGGAAACAAATACGATGCAGGGTGATGATCGCTTTGTTTTTGCTTCACTTGATCAGGAAACCTTCGGATTACAATTGCGGCTGAATGTGGGAATTACACCCGACCTCACTATCCAGTATTATGGTCAGCCATTTATTTCAGCCGGGAGTTATACTGAGTACAAAATGATCACAGATCCGAAAGCCGCTGCGTTCACTGACAGGTTCAATCTGTATAATGATGCACAACTTAGCTATAACAGCGAAAGTGAGGTATACAGTATTGACGAAGATATGAACGGGTCTTCAGACTATTCATTTGATAAACCAGATTTTAATGCCTTTTATTTTATCTCCAACCTGGTTATTCGTTGGGAATACCTTCCTGGTTCATCGGTTTACCTGATATGGTCACAGAACCGCGAGGACTATCAGTCACAGGGCGTATTTAGTCCGGCTGATGACCTGGAGTACCTTTCAACAATATATCCG
>JAAXUD010000187.1 GCA_013336205.1 Lentimicrobium sp.
GGTTCAAATGTTTTTCCTTCCAGTTTATTTTCAGGTTGCTCTGCCCCGATATCGAATTTCAGGACATAAGGAACGGCAGGTTTCCGAAACCTGAATAAAATATTACAAGAGCACAAATATGAATCAATCAGCCATGGAATGCGTTACACAATTGTGGTGAAGAATTGCATTATTCACACATCTCATTAAAAAGTCAGGTTTCTTCTCTTTTGAGCTGACACGGGGAATGAGGAATTTCTAATTTCTAATTTCTAATCCCGATGGCTATCGGGACCAATTTCCAAGGTCTAAAGTCTAATCCCGATAGCTATCGGGACCAATGTCCAATGTCTGAATTTTCTATTTCAAACAGGGATGAGGTGGCTGAGTGATTTGCTTATAGCAGGCTTGTTGCAATAAAGCAAGCCGCATGCAAGCCGAATCCTATCCACAGGGCAAAAGGTTATTCGTCCCTTGCCTTAATGGACAATACCGGATTCATCTTTTCACTTTAATAAATTGCTCTTAATTATCTTGATGAGCATTCCAGGGTTTATCGGTTTTGAGATATAGTCGTTGCATCCGGCTTCAATTGACTTCTCCCTGTCGCCTGATAATCCATAAGCTGATTGTGCGATAATTACCACTTCTGTATTGAATTTACGGATCTGCCTTGTGGCTTCATATCCATCCATTATTGGCATCTTAAGATCCATCAGCACCAGATCAATATCGGGATTGGTACGGCAGGCCTCAACCGCTGCAATGCCGGTTCCGGCATATAAAACCTCCTTTGCGATTTTTTTGATAATGGTTGAAATAAACATTTCCGAAAATGTATCATCTTCAACAATCAGTATTTTCAGGTTTCCGGGTTGTTTGTCTGCTGCACTATTAACTGAATCAGCTAATCTGACAATTTTAATTTCCGGTGCAGGATTCCAGGGTATGGTAAAATAAAAGGTGGAACCGCTATCTTCGTTGAATTCTATGCTTTTTCGATTGTTCGGGCCACTTTCAACCCAGATTCTTCCACCCAGCATTTCAACATAAGCCTTTGATATTGATAAACCCAGCCCGGCACCTTCATAGTTACGGTTTAATGATTCACTGCCCTGCCTGAACCGTTCAAAGATCAATTCATGGTGTTCATATGGAACGCCTGTTCCGGTATCTTTAACATAGAATTCCAGCAAATCACCTTTTCGGTTACATCCAATTTCAATAGAGCCCGACCTTGTGAACTTTATAGCATTTTTCACAAGATTCGTGAGAACTGCAAAGACTTTTTCCTTGTCTGATATTATATTGGTCTCTTCAAATGGTAGATATTTCCGAAAAAATAACTGAATATTTTTTGTTTCAGCCTCTTGTTTGAAAAAGTTAAAGATATCCTCTATCTCAGCATTAACATTCATTACTGAAACAGAAATCTTCATTTGTCCGGATTCTATTTTTGAAATACTGATAATGTCGTTGATAATATTGAGCATGCGGTTACCGCTTTTCTCTATGATATCAATATATTCTTTTTGCTCTTCCCCGGTAAGGTGTGGCTCTTTTAACAAGCCTGTAAAGCCCAGAATACCATTCATGGGTGTTCTGATTTCATGGCTCATATTGGCCAGAAAAGCTGTTTTTAAGCGATCACTTTCCTCTGCCTTTTCTTTGGCTTTTAACAATTCTTTCTCAGCATCTTTGCGTTCAGTTATATCGCGTCCGATGCCAAGAACACCGATGATTTTTTGCTCATCATCATACATAGGAGCCTTGATGGTATCCAGGTATGCACGATGCCCATCATCAGCGAAAGTGACCCATTCTTCATTGCTTACGGGCTTTCCGGCTAAAATTGCCTTCTGATCATTATCACGGAAAAAGTCAGCCAATTTACTGTCAACAAAGTCGTAATCAGTTTTACCGGCAATTTGCTTTTCTGTGGCACCAAAAAAACGCCCGAACATAGGATTGCATGATATATATTTTCCTTCTGTATCTTTTGCCCAGATCAGATCAGGAATGGTTTCTATCAGCGTACGCAAACGGGTTTCCGAAGCAATCAGATCATTTTCAGCCTTTTTCCGTTTGGTGATATCCCTTATATTGCATTGAATTACCTTTTTATTGTTTACGGAATAAACGTTGCTGACGAACTCAACACTGATTTTGCGGCCATCAGCCGTTTTGAGCGGCAGGTTATCATAACGGACATATTCATTTTGCTGCAATTCCAGAAATCTTTCCTTATTGGCTGCAATGTCTTTGAAAAAGCCAATCTCCCATATCTCCTTTTCCTGAAAATCCTGCTTAGTGTAGCCTAATAATTCAATCAGGAACGGATTCACATCGATGATTGCCCCGGTTTCAGCATCCAGGATCAGAATCCCGTCTTTTGCCGATTCAAAGAGCCTGCGATAGCGGGTTTCCAATATGGATAAGGCATCTTCCGTTTGTTTTCGTTTGGTAATATCCTGAGCCACCGTTGCGACGACTTTCTTTCCTTCTGAATCAAAAATATTGGTTGAATTCCAGAGTACTGTCTTGATATTATTATCCTTTGCCAAAATATTAACTTCAATTATTTCCGGACTTTCGTCGTTCAACGATCTTTGAATTAATTCGAGTGACGCATCGACTTTACCTTCCGGAAAAAGAATATGAAGTTTCGTATCGCCGCTATCTGTAAGGTTGTACCCGATCAGTTCTTCAAAGGCATGGTTATATCTTGTAATTATTAAATCAGCGTCCCAGATAATAATTGGCACATGGGCATGATTAAAAAGAATATCCAGGTATTCATTGGTCAGGCGTTCTCTTTCATTGGAGAATTCTTCGGAGATTTTACGATCGGTAATGTCTTCTATTGCTAAAAGAATGATCTTTTCCTTCCCGGTGGAACGTTGAATCTGGCGGGCATTCAGGAGCATTGTTCGTTTGCCGATAGAAGAAAAGACATGCTGAACTTCAAAGTTTTCGAAGGTCGTTTTCTCGGGCAGCACTGTCTCCAACAACTCTCTCAGTTCAGGAATATCCCACTGGTTGTTACCAAGTTCATAAATACGCCTCCCAACAGTGTCCTCAGGGCTAACTTTAAAGAATTTATAAAATGATCCGTTCGCTTTTACCACCTGCAAGTCCTTATTCAATAGTATTAATGGCTCCCTGACAGTGTTGATTACGTTTTCGGCAAATTCGCCTGCCTCGTCATCAATCTTTTTAGCCTCAGCCAGCTTTATCCGGATTGTTTCCAATCTCATTTCTTCACCCTTTCGTTTGGTGATATTACGGATATTACACTGGATCAGGTTCTGATCGTTTTCTGTATATAAGTTACTGACGAACTCTACATTTATCGCCCGGCCACCGGCAGTGTTCAACTGTAATTCCTTGTGTCGTTTATATACATTCTTCTTTAGTTCCAGGAATTTCTTCTTGCTATCAATAAAATCATTCAGGAATCCGATTTCCCATAACTCTTTTTTTATAATATTTTCTTTGGGAAATCCGAGTAAATTTATCAAAAACGGGTTCATATCGATAACTTTTCCGGATTCTGCATCCAGAATAAGAATCCCGTCTTTTGCCGATTGAAACATCCGGCGATAACGAAAGTCGTATGCGACTGATTCTTTTTCTGACAACATTACTGGCCCATCTATTTCGGTTGCTATAACCGGATCAGATTTTTTTTTACTTCTCATTACTAATTAGATTTATTTTTAGCAGTCTGGTCTTAAAGAATCTATTTCATCCTTACAGATAAACTCTCAAACGACCATATGTTGCAAGAAGCGACAATTTTAGTTTAAGAATGGCTTCATTCACCGCATTTTCGTATGATTCAGCATGGCCGCTAATTGTTATTGGCGGCATGCCATGAACCTTGATTAAGATCAAACATCGCTTGTCTTCTGGTCTATTATAATTAACCTTTTCATCTGACAAATGAACTTCCACACTAGTCTTGCGCTCATTAAACCTGCTCAGTTCTTTTGTTAATCTGGCAGTGGTTGGGACAATAAGCTCTCTGCCGTCGCTGCTGCTATTGGCTATGTAGAATTGAATTTTCATTAGACCGATTTTTATTAATAACGAAATATTGCTGCAAGGCCCGTCCCTGAAGGCATTTTGTCAGTCGGGAATACCATTACCCGGCCACCCATTTTTGTTACCAATTCTCCCATATCATCAAGCAAGTCATCAACTTTCGGATTTTGCAAATCTTTTTTTTGAGTATTGCCTGTCACCAGATTAGTGATCCTGGCTGCAATCATACGGTTTGCTTCAATTATCAGGGTATCAACTCTCCCCTCTACTGCCGCTATCGCAACTTCCTTTATGTCGTCACTGCCGTTGCCATGTGCCTTTGCCTGCTCAAACCTGTCAACCAGATTGTCAAGCTGTAAATGATATTCCGGCTCCATTATTTCCACGGACAAAATGTTTAAAAAGGCTAAAGTTTGGCTATTGCCTGACATTTTCTCTATCAGCAATGCGCACAATTTCTAAAGCGATTTCTTCAGGCGCAAGAATAAAATCAATACATCCACTTGCGATTGCAGACTCAGGCATATCAGGCTGGTTGGCTGTTTCAGGCCTTTGGGCAATAGTAATTCCTCCTGCTTTTTTGATGCTGCACAATGCGTCAGCCCCATCACCATCATATCCTGAAACTATAACTGCAATGAGCTTACCGTCCCAGTTCTTTACCATCGAACGCATAAAAACAGTAATCACATCGGGCCAACCCCATGGTTTTGATATCGGCTTTAGGTGAAACTCTCCGTTGAGTATGTGTAGATCCCGCTTTTCAGGAATTATGAAGATACGGTTTGGCTTGATATTCAGCTTTTCTGTAATCAGCACTACCGGCATCTCTGTGTATATCTGAAGAACTTCGCATAATTTTGCAGCCATCGCATTCAGGTGGTTTACGATCACAATTGCTACTCCCATATCGGATGGAAGATTCTTCAGCAAACGGATATAAGCATCGAAACCTCCGGCAGATCCACCGATGCAAACAACAGGAAAGGCCTTGTCAGGCATATTGATTTTCATAGCATTTACATATTGATTTTAATTGAATCCAAAGTTAAATACCCTAAACCTGCTTTATATTACACTACTATTTAAAAGATTTACATCATTCACACATTTTGGGCTGCATTGATTTTTTAAATATATGGCCAGACACAGAACGATAAAAGCAGTATAGTTTGAAATTCCTTCCTGCTCCTTACTGAGAAAAAAAGTCTATAATTTTTACTATAGCGATGGCTATTCATAGTTCAGTTTTCATCCATCTGAATGTGAACTAAATCAGAATTTATTTGACCAGGGGATTTTTTGTTGCACCCAATTCATTTGACATCAGTATAACGGAGGATGGTGTTGCAGAGAAATTCGGATCAGCATCCTGTAAGCAAAGCAGAATAATCAACCTGAAAAAATCATACATGGAAACCAGTTTTAAAAAAGTTGATATCATCTGAAATAGTCATCCAAAGCTACAGCTTAACACCATCTTACTAATAAAAGTCAGCGTTTTAGTGCCTTTGTGACTTTTTTTTGCTAATACAACAAAGTCTCTGCGGCAAAATGGATATAACAGGTTTGTATATAATTCCGGCTAAAAAAGACCGGGATAAAAGCAAAAGAAAACCAGTACCAGGGTAAAATTACTGCATTCAGTGAAGCCATTAAAATCTGAAAGATCTCATTTTAAAACCAATGGTGAAAGGCTTCTTTACCTTAGATCCGGTCAAAGGAATAATATTTGGCAAGATTTCGAAGTATTTGGAATTGAGCATTCGGGTGGGAATCGAAACTACACTGATAACTTTGCTAAACGGGGTGCCCTTCCTGAGAATGCTGATATAATGCTGAAGAATGCGCTCTTTACCTTCAGCATGAATAGCAATATCATGATTATCTCCATAATAGGAAATTGAACCAGGTATCCTCTCCGCCTTTCCCCGACGTAAGGCATAAAAGCGAAAGCCTGTATTCCGTTTATCGAGCCTGATAATAATCTTTATGGCTGGTCTCATCAAACTTTAAACTTAAGTCACAAATTTTTTCATTTTATATAGATTCGCATCCATCTTTATATATCCATTTATCGCACTTAAAATGAACTATAAAAGCAATCCTCAAATTATTAAGCACCT
>JAAXUD010000705.1 GCA_013336205.1 Lentimicrobium sp.
GAATTACCAGGCTGATGATTGTGGGAAGCACTGCCAACAGGTCAATAATGCCAAAGAAACTGAAAATATAAGTAGTTTTCCTTCGGACAACATAAATTCTACAAATGTATTCTACTAAAAAAAGAAGCGTAAACAACCATTCTCCTGCAGTAAAAAACTGCTGAAATTTCGAATTATAGTCATGTACACTTTCGGCAATAACCAGCACAACACTTAACAATATTGACCAGATGAGGACAACATCGAATAGCTTACCGGCAGGAGTATCTGCTTCGAAAATAATTTCGTGAAGTCTTTCCTTAAACTGCTGATTTTTATT
Organism: Lentimicrobium sp.; assembly: GCA_013336205.1. Lineage (GTDB taxonomy): Bacteria > Bacteroidota > Bacteroidia > Bacteroidales > Lentimicrobiaceae > Lentimicrobium. The sequence goes on from JAAXUD010000705.1 coordinate 320, forward strand.
AAAATTACCCATGCGTGCTTGAATAGAATCGTAAAAATAGGGAATATGATCAATTTGTTTCAATGTTTCTGATTAAACCAGGAGAAATGGTTGAGTATTTTTTATTTTTGCTTAAAATAATTAATCCAAACGGACTATGGCATACAAAGGCGCAGCAACTTATATTGCAAAATCAGACATTGAACTGCACATTACACCCAGAATGGCCAACCGCCATGGTCTGATTGCCGGTGCAACAGGAACCGGAAAAACTGTTACCCTTCAGGTACTGGCTGAATCATTCAGTCTGCAGGGAGTTCCGGTTTTTATGACAGATATTAAAGGTGATCTTTCAGGTGTCAGCAAAACCGGGGTTCCGGGTCAGAAGATACTTGACAGGGTTCAGAAGCTAGGCCTGGAAGGCTATGAAAACCATGCATCTCCGGTCTGTTTTTGGGATGTGTTTGCAGAACAAGGGCATCCGATGCGCACCACCATAACTGAGATGGGCCCGTTGCTTTTATCAAGGTTGCTGAATCTTAATGATACCCAGGAAGGCGTATTGAACCTGGCTTTTAAAATTGCCGATGATAATGACCTGTTGTTACTGGATTTGAAGGATCTTACCTCACTGCTGGAATACGTAGGCAATAACCGGGACAAGTTTACTTTATCCTATGGAAATATTTCTGCTGCAAGCATTGGGTCAATACAACGAAATCTGCTGGTACTTGAACAACAGGGCGCTGCCCATTTCTTCGGGGAACCGGCTTTTGATATCAATGATCTATTGCAGACAGATGCTGATGGTAAAGGCATGCTCAACATTCTGGCTGCAGAAAAGCTGATGCAATCGCCCAGAATTTATTCAACCTTTCTGCTCTGGCTTTTATCCGAGCTTTTTGAAGAACTACCCGAAGCCGGAGATCTGGAAAAGCCAAAACTGGTTTTCTTCTTTGATGAAGCGCATTTACTTTTTAATGAAGCGCCAAAAATTCTGCTTGATAAAATAGAACAGGTTGTCAGACTCATAAGGTCCAAGGGCGTGGGCGTATACTTTGTTACCCAGAATCCGCTCGACATTCCTGATTCAGTGTTGGGACAACTCGGAAACCGCGTTCAACATGCACTACGGGCTTATACACCCCGTGATCAGAAAGCGGTGAAAGCTGCAGCCACCACTTTCAGGGTGAATCCAAAAGTAGATGTTGAGTCTGCTATTACTGAATTAGGTGTGGGAGAAGCCTTGATTTCGTTCCTGGATGAAAAGGGAATTCCAATGCCGGTTGAACGTGCCTTTGTCCTTCCTCCATGCGCCCAGATTGGACCCATTACTGCAGATGAAAGAATGAAACTTATTAAAGACTCATTCGTTTATGGTGTTTACGAAAAATTGCTTGACCGCGAATCAGCATTCGAAATACTAAATACCCGCATGCTTGAAGCTAACCGCATCAAGCAGGATGAGGATGATGCTAAATCGGAATCAAAAGAGAAGCTGGAGAGAGCTAAAGAGGAAGCCGCCCTGGCTAAGGCTGCAGCTGCAAAAGAAAAAGCAGAACGCGAACTCCGAAAGGGAGGTGCAGGCGATATTTTAGGTGAATTTACCAAAATTGCAGGCAGAACCGTAACACGAACCATAGGCAGTGAAATTGGCCGTCAGTTAGTCAGGGGACTACTGGGTTCAATTTTTGGCGGGAGCCGAAGGAAATAGATTTTTTTTTATAAATACTTGATTTGATGCCTGATTGCACCCAAAAGTTGTTTTTGGCCAATGGTGAACTTATTCCCATTGCTGAGTTTGATCGTTTTTTCTGCCCGGGAAGTTCTTATGTTTATGAAGTCTTCAGGGTTATTCAGGGCGTTCCTTTGTTTATTGATGACCATATTGAACGGTTTTTTCAAACGACCAGCCTGGCCGGAGCCACTGCTGCTGTTGATAAGATAATGCTACTTAAAGAAATTAAAACGCTTATCAAAGCCAATGAGGTAAATGAAGGCAACATTAAAATTGCCATAACT
>JAAXUD010000706.1 GCA_013336205.1 Lentimicrobium sp.
TGATTTTTCATTGTCCCACCAACTCAGGAGTTTTGCATCTCCCATCTTTTCACCGTTAAATGCAAAATTTTCTATTGTTAAATCCGATTGAATTGTTTTGGACTTATAAAAATCAGGGCTTGGCGTAGATGCGAAAATTATTTATAAGGGCAATATTGGGACACACAATCCATTGATTGTAAAAGGATTCATTTACCCTGGAGAACGCAAAGAGGGAAATTTTGACCTTAATATCAGTCTTTTAAATTACAAGCTTGCTTCTTTAAACCCTTTTATTGTAGATTTTGCTTCTAATCTTAAAGGAATGGCAACCGGAGAATTAAGAATGGAAGGTGCCTTTGACAAACCTGATATTTCAGGGGAGGTTCAATTATTGCGCACACAAATGAAAATTGATTACCTGAACGTTACCTATTCCTTTGCCGACAAGGTAATTGTTGAACCCAATCTGATTTATGCGAATAACATAGTAATCTATGACTCATTAGGCAACACCGGCAACTGTAATATCAGGATATCTCATGATCATTACTACGATATGTTTATGGACTTGAGTATAAATGCAAAGAATCTGGCAGGACTCAGTACAACCTTGAAGCAGAATGAGTTGTTCTATGGAACAGCATTTGCGACTGGTTTGGTAACCATAAAAGGGCCTTTTGAAGAGCTGAAAATGGACATAAAGGCACGGTCAGAAGCAAATACCAACATTTACATCCCGATCAATCTTTCAGTAGATGCCTCTGAAAATGAATACATCAGGTTCATAAATAAAAATGAACAAAACATTCAGGTTGGTCCCTTCGAAACGAGCACTTCAGGAGTGAGTCTCGACATGTTGCTCGATGTAACAAAGGATGCCAATATTCAGATTTTCCTGCCGGAAGATATTGGAAACATCAAAGGCAACGGCGAAGGAAATATCAGCATGGGAATCAATGCCCAGGGCGATATTACGATGTTTGGTGATTATATAATGAATGAAGGAACCTTTCTTTTTACCTTTAAAAATATCCTTAACAGGGTATTTTCCATCGACCAGGGAAGTAAAATATCATTTAACGGAAGTCCTTACGAAGCTGATATTGACCTGAAGGCCGTTTATAAAGTCCGGGCTTCACTTAAGAGCATTCCCGAAGTTGCTGACATGCCCGAGTATGCAGGAAAAACCATCCCGGTTGATTGTATTATAAGCCTTAAAAACAACCTATATAACCCTGACATTAGTTTCAATCTCAGGTTACCCGAGGCCGACCAGACACTGAAGCAGATTATTTATGCTTCAATCGACACCACCAATGAAGCCATTATGACCCAACAAATGGTGTCGCTGCTGGTAACAAAGTCATTCAGTTTTTCTTCCGGAAATACGAGTCTGGCGAATACAGTAAGTTCTTCATCCATCGAGATGTTAACCAATCAACTGAGCAATCTGCTTTCCCAGATAAGTAAAGATGTTGATATAGGCCTGAACTACCGCACCGGCGATGAGCTCTCCTCAGAGGAACTTGAAGTCGCGCTTTCTACGCACCTCTTTAACGACCGGGTCACTATAGATGGCAACGTTGGAATGATGACCTCTGCTTCGGCACAAAATGTGAATAACATTGTAGGAGACGTTACCATCGATGTTAAAATTACACCAGACGGGCGTTTCAGGGTTAAAGTATTTAACAAGTCCTATAGCCCGTTTGATAACAATGCAGCATATGCTACTTATAAACAGGGCGTTGGCATTTATTACAGGTATGAATTCGACAAACTCTCGGAAATATTCAGACGACCTAAAAAGAAACCGCAAACAGTTCCATTGCAATAAAGAGATTACTTTTTGTATAAATTCCAACTGCTGTCACCTGATAAAATGCACAGAGCTTTTATAGCATATATTTAAATCCCTTTCCGGCTGATTCACAGAATACTTTATGCCTTTCTGCTTATTTCATTGTTATGAAACATTGAATAACGGGATAAAATTCCACCATCTCATTTAAGAAAAAATTACCATGCCTGATTAAAGAAAATGCTTGTACGCTTGCGATCAAACTATATCCGGAATCGTACACTTGCCTTTGACCTGGCATACAAATAAACACACATACTATTGATTATCAATAATTTGAAAACATTGGCACGCAATTAGCTAAGTGGGTTTAGACAATCTAAAGTCTAACTGAAAAACCTTCATGCCATGAAAACCAGGATCACTCACATATTACCGCTTTTGTTGACAATTCTCTTCTGCAATTTCACATTAGCCGCTATAACCAATGATAGACCAAGCAGTTTAACCATCCTTGCTTTTGATGTTGACTCCCT
>JAAXUD010000707.1 GCA_013336205.1 Lentimicrobium sp.
AGATGACGAATGAAGAATGACGAATAACGAATAACGAATTACGAATGAAAGTATGTGATTCATACTGCGGCGGCTGAGGCTGTTGACGAATGAATACTTTACTGCATTTTCAGAAGCAGATAATACCTGAGAATAGTTAACTAAACGAAAAGAGCATCCAAATAAAAGCGGTTTTAAATGGAAAAAAAATATTGGAAAAGCCCGGAAGCGTTGAATAACCAGGCCGAAGAAGCCTTCAACGAAAACCTGATCCCTGAAGGGAAAAACCTGCTTGACCTCATTGATGAAGAGATAGCCCAAAAGCCATCGTCAAGGCGCAATTTTCTTAAATTTTGCGGATTCAGTTTTGCAACGGCTGCGATTGCTACGAGTTGCGAGAACCCCGTCAAAAAAGCCATCCCCTACCTGAACAAGCCTGAAGATGTAACACCCGGAATGGCAAGTCATTATGCTTCAACCTATTTTGACGGGTCGGACTATAATGGGATATTGGTGAAGGTGCGCGATGGCCGGCCGATAAAAATCGAAGGCAATACACTTTCCTCTGTTAGTAAAGGAGGCACGACTGCCCGCGTCCAGGCCTCGGTATTGAGCCTGTATGACGGATCTGCACGCCATAAAAGTCCGCTTAAAGAAGGGAGTGAGTCCAACTGGTCAGGGCTGGATGCCGAGATCATTGCATCATTACGCGAAATCAGTGCAGCAGGCGGTACCACAGTATTGCTGACCTCAAACATTATAAGTCCTGCATCAAAAAAACTTATAGAGGAATTCAAAGCGACTTTTGCCGGAGTTAAGCAAATTGTTTATGACCCCGCTTCGGTTTCCGGAATGCTGATTGCCAACCGCGATTGCTACGGACAGGCAGTGGTTCCTGATTATCTGTTTGACAAAGCAGAAGTTATCGTTTCCTTCGCCGCTGACTTCCTTGGCACCTGGCTCTCACCTGCAGAATATGCTGCCCGTTATGTCCAAACAAGGACTCTTACAAACGGAGAAAAAAAGCTTTCCTATCATATTCAATTTGAAAGTGGATTAAGTTTAACCGGAGCCAGGGCAGATAAAAGAGTTGCAATCAAACCTTCGGAAGAATCCGGCATCTTACTGCAATTATACAATGAACTGCTGGTAAAAGCGGGGCAGCCTGGTATTTCAGGCAGCATATCTAATGAAGCTATTCCTGAGCTGGCCAATAAACTTTGGGCAACACAAGGCAAATCACTGATCGTATCCGCCAGCAATGACCCGAATCTACAGGTGCTGGTAAATGCTATCAATCAAATACTTGGCAATAATGGAGTTACTATTGATTTCAGCAAGCCATTACTTACCAGGCAGGCTTTCGACAACGAAATGGAAGAGCTTGTTAATCAAATGAATGCAGGAACAATCAGCGGATTGATCCTATGGAATGTAAATCCGGCGTATGATTACTACAATGCCAAAGCATTTATTTCAGGGATTCAAAAAGTAAAGCTGACCGTCTCTTTTAATCCGGTTATTGATGAGACCCAGGAATATATCAAATATATACTTCCAGGTCATCACTTTCTTGAATCATGGGACGATGCAGAGCCCAAACGAGGTTTGTACAGTCTTTCACAGCCAGTAATCAGGCCAATATTCAGCACCCGTCAACCACAGGACTCACTGATAAAATGGATAGGCAAGGAAGGTGACTTTTATTCTTATCTGAAGAATTTCTGGAAAACAGATATTCTGAAATCGGATGAAAAGGCCTGGAAAACTGCACTACAGGCAGGTGTTTATGAAACTGAAGCTGACATAGTATCAGTCTCTATGAACACAGGTATTCTTGCTTCAGCCATTAATTCACTTTCCGGAATCAAAAAAAGTGAAGCCACCGAAACCATTCTCTATCAAAATGTTTCGATGGGCAATGGAATGCATACAAACAACCCCTGGTTGATGGAATTGCCTGACCCAATTACTAAAGTATGCTGGGACAATTATGCTTCCATGTCTTCAGAAACAGCTGCCAAATATGGAATTGTAACCGGGGGACTTGTAAAAATAAATGGAATAGATCTGCCGGTATTTATCCAGCCCGGACAAGCAGCAGATACTATTTCAATTGCCCTGGGCTACGGGCATACCAATTTTGGAAAAGTTGCCGATGGGATCGGACTTAATGTTTATCCTCTGGCAACCTATGAGAATGGCACCCGCAGGCTCGTAAATCCATCAGCAAAAATTGAAAAAGCCGACGGCGAATACAAACTGGCAAGTACTCAGATGCACAGCAGTATGGAAGGCCGGCCCATTGTGCGCGAAACAGTGCTGGGCAGTTACCTCG
>JAAXUD010000708.1 GCA_013336205.1 Lentimicrobium sp.
TCAACAGTCGGTTTCCTGATTCGAAATATTTTCCGAAAGTAATTTTAGGGATGCTGTCTTTGTATTGAAAATGCCGGGCATGAGTGAGGCTTTTAAAACTTATCCAGGGTAAAACTGAAAAATGAATAACATCATTCCTGCTGGTATCTTCGTTCAATCTGAGGCCGGAAGTTGCGGCGACGGCAGCTGTTTCCTTCTGCACAAGCTCACTGAAATCCATGAAGCTTTCAACATAGGGTATAAAGGAAAACCCAAAAGTTTTATCCGGACGGCTGATGGTGGAAGATGCATGTACCACATCGTAAACTACCGGTTTCCCTTCTTCAATTCTGTAGCGGAGGGCTTCAACCTGATTGGCTGCACGAAGCGATTGAAACAGATAAAAATGGAAGAATGAAATTCGTTTTTCCCGGCAAAAGGAAAACGTCTCCGTACAGTCAACATCCGAAACGATGCCAAAAAATGGCTCGTCAAAGCCATTGAAAAATTCAAAATGTTCTTTCCTGTTCCAGGTATTCAGTTCAATAATGGATTTCATAATTTTTTAAGTGGCCGGGGAGTTTGCTTAATTCTGGGATCTGTGCAAAGTTAGGGTTTTCGGGAAAATGATCTGTTTGCTCGTGCTGCCAGGTAGTGTGATAGGGCACATGCACACCGAAACCACCCAGGTTGAGCACCGGTAGAATATCTGATTTGAGGGAATTGCCCACCATCATAAATTCATGTGGTTCAATCTCAAGGTGAGCCAGCAACTTCAGGTAATGGGATTCTGTTTTATCGCTCATGATTTCAATGTGGTGGAAATAGCTTTCAAGCCCTGATTTCCTGAGTTTACGTTCCTGGTCGAGCAGGTCGCCTTTGGTGGCAAGTATAATCCTGCACTTCCCCTGAAGCGATTCAAGTATTGATTTTACCCCTTCAAGCAATTCAACATCCTTGTCCAGTAATTCTTTGCCCAATTGAATGATTCCGGACAAATCGTTTGCACTAATTTGGTTTTCAGATACCCTGACGGCTGTTTCCAGCATCGAAAGCACAAATCCTTTGGCACCGAACCCGTATAGTTCCAGGTTAGCCATCTCAGTTGAAAACAACTCATGTGAAGTTATCTCCTGTGAAAGCCAGGGTTGCATTATCCTGCAGAATTCAATTTCTGTGTATTGATAGTTCGGTTCATTTACCCAAAGGGTGTCGTCTGCGTCAAACCCGATTACTTTGATCATCGCGGAGACTGATTATTTTTTCTTTTTCTTTTCAGATAAAACCTGATTCCAAAAAAAACCAATAGGCCGATCAGAATAAATGGCCATAAGGTAGTTATCAATATTATGAAATAGATGAGGCCTGTCCATCCGTTTTGCAAACCCTGCCCGATTTTTTCCCCGAAATGGGCCTGAACAGATATTTTCTTATAATAATTCACTGAAAGCGTTGAATAATCTACCTGGTTGGAGAGGTATTTCATCCTGCCTTCTATGGATTCAATTTCGCTGCGCAGAAGGTTTATCTGATTTTCGATCTGAAGGAGGTCAGCTGTTGTAGCGGCTTTGGAAAGTAGTTCCAGGTACCTGTTTTCCAGCGCTTTCCGGTTCTTCAACCTGGCCTCTACATCCAGAAATTCTTCGGTTACATCATTGGAACTGATGTTTTTCAGATCGAATCGTTCTACCCCGGCACCAATGTCCTCAATTATTGCATCAAAACGATCGGCAGGAACCCGAATGCTTAACATCCGGTTAATTTGTCTGCCGGAAGTGCTTTCATTTTCTGACGAAATCCATGCTTTGTTTTTACTGATGGCTTCTTTTATCCTTTTTCCGGTGGTCTCAAGATCATCGGTTTCGAATGAAAGGTCCCCGGTTCTTATAAGTTTTCTGACAACCTGGTCAGTTTGGGTTACCTCACCTCCGTTGAGTGCTTCAGGTGAACCGGCGCCTGATTCCTTACTCAGGTTCATTTGATTGTCAGAACCACTTCCACACGACGACAGGATTATTATTATTCCTGTCAGGATAATCAGCCAGTGTTTTTTCATATCAGATAAGGATGATCAGTTTCTTAAAAAAGAAAGAGTTTTGACAAATTTAAATATAATATCGTTGCCTGTCTAATATGTAATACAAAAAGGGAGTCAGCCTATTGAAGCCCACTCCCTTTTTATGTGATTTAAATAGACTCTAAGAATCTAACAAAGAATCAGATTCCGTAACTTTTTCTGATAAACCCGTAATACCATGAAGCAGGCAAAAACCGTTTCATAGGCAACAGGATATTGGCCGGGTAAGCAACCGGATACCTGAGCTTTTTCGAATTGTCG
>JAAXUD010000188.1 GCA_013336205.1 Lentimicrobium sp.
CTTTTACTGCTACTGCCTTTGTTTGTGTTGTTTACTTCATGCAACAGAACCACTATTGAAAAGGAAAACTATGCTGACGGTAAAGTCAGGTCAGAGAAGACTTTTAAAAAAATTGACGGCGAAAAACAATTAATTAAAGAAGTAGTTTACCATCCAAATGGTAAGAAGTACATAGAAGGCGGTTTTAAAGCAGAAAAACGTGAAGGTTACTGGGCTTCCTGGTTTGAGAATGGTAACCTCTGGAGCGAAGGTGAATTTAAGAACGGGGAAAGCCACGGCAAGCGCACTGTTTACCATCAGAATGGCAAAATCTATTATGAAGGAAACTATGATATGGGCAAACGAACCGGAATCTGGAAATACTACGATGAAAATGGGAAGCTGTTGAATGAAACGGATTATAGTAAAGTTCCGGATGATAAAAAGTAAAGTTCTTTAGTTGTCCTGATAATATCATGCAGGCCCGCAAAAAGCCTTTCCCCTTGCTTTTAGTATGCAGTTATCAACTATTTAAAGTATAGTTGCAATCGTAACGGCTAAATCGGAGCCGTCGCCTCCTGGTTTCTCCAACTCTTGCCCTGATTTTTATAAATTTGTTTCCCGGGTTTATTTCTGAAGCGTGTTCTCATGTTCAGCCCTGTTATTTTACAAATTCTCTATATTTGTTGAAATATTTGCCTGATGGACTTTATGCTGATTGCGGGTGTATTTATGGCGGTGCTGGTATCGGCATTATTACAATCAAAGAAAGGCAGGCAATTACACGACAGAATTCTTGCTGCTTATTTTCTTCTGTTTGCCATAACCCTGCTGCTTAGTTATATCGAGATTTATAACCGAAGCCACAATTATCCGTATCCTGGCTTTATTAATACTTCCACACCGTTTATATTCCTGCACGGACCATTTTTGTGGTTCTACATCAGTGCACTGACAACGCGGAAATTCAAATTCAGCATTCTCCACCTGATACATTTTTTGCCTTTTATTCTGGTCTTTATTTATTTCGTGTTTACTCAGTATATCAGACCGGTTGATTACAGAATTCAGTCTGACAGTGGTTTGCTTCAAAGGAAGCTTGATTACTCCCTGATAGTTGCCGGAATTGCTATATCTACACAAGCTTATATCATCTGGGGCATTGTTTTAATCAGGCGATACAATCGTCGGATAAAGGAATTAGTGTCATACACCGATAAACTTGATCTTCGCTGGTTGCGGTTTCTGCTTTATACGTCAATTGTTGCCTATGCATTAATAAGTTCGCTTTATGGACTGGATGTTTTATTCGGCTTGTTCCGTTATTCTGTGCTTCAACCTGTAGGTTATACAATTGCTTCCCTCTTTGTACTCGTACTCGGATTTTTTGGCCTGCAGCAGGGAGATCTGTTTGTTGCTGTTCCTGAAGTAATTATTACCGATAAGAAAGGTGTAAAAGAGTTTTCTCCGGATGCACTCTCCGCACAGGAGGAAGTTTTTGTTGATATTTTACTGAACAGGATGAAGGAGCATAAACCCTTTCTAAATCCGGATTTGAATATTTCAGCACTAGCCGCTGATCTTCAGGTTTCGGCCGATTACCTTTCAACCATCCTGAACAGCAGGCTGAATATGAGTTTCTTTGATTTCGTGAATCATTATCGTATTGAAGAATTTAAACAGCAATGTCGCAGACCTCAGAATAACCACCTTTCTATAATAGGGATTGCATTCGATTGTGGATTCAATTCCAAAGCCACCTTTAACCGGGTATTTAAAAGAGTTACCAGCCTAACGCCCAGTGAGTTCAGACAACAGTCTCAATAAATTGAGCCCTGTTTTCTTCTGTTTACCGTTAAAGTGAGACCTGTTTCCCGTCAGTTGAGTCTTCTGTTTTTGGGGGATGCATTTTCTTTGCATCAAAAAACAAGCCTTATGAAAACAGCCATTGTCTACCGTTCGCATCACGGTACTACCGAGAAAGTAGCAAATATGATCAGCGAAGAAATCGGTAAAGAAAACACCCGCCTTTTTAATCTTAAAAAAGAGAAGTTAATTGACCTCAGTAAATTCGACAGGGTAATTATCGGAGGATCCATTCATGCAGGCAGTATTCAAAAAAGTGTGAAAGAATTCTGCGCTGGTAATATGGTCGCACTTTTGGAGAAGCCACTGGGACTATTTCTTAGCTGCATGGAAGACCAAAAGGCCCGGGAGCAGTTTGACAGCGCTTATCCTGAATTGCTGAGATCTCACGCACGAAGTTGTAAAATTACCGGAGGTGAATTTAATTTTGACAAAATGAATTTTCTGGAAAAGGCCATCATCAGGAAAGTCAGTGGTATTAAAGAATCGGTGTCAAAAATTAATGAATCAGGCATTAAGGAACTGGTTTCGGAAATGAATGCCTAAGGAATATATTATTGTTAAAACAATAGTAAGAATGAAAATACTGGCCATAAATGGCAGCCACACCGGCGATAAGGGTTACACCCAATTTTTGATTAACATACTGATTAAAGGCGCAATAAGAGCAGGGGCAACATGTGAAACCATTGTGCTGGCCAACCATAATATCAAGCCATGCCTGGGCTGCCGGGCTTGTCAGCGATCGGGGCATTATCTGAAATGTATTTACGACGAAAAGGATGACGTGGCAATGATTTTTGAAAAGATGCGGGCTGCTGATATGCTCGTTTATGCTACTCCTGTTTATATTTTTAATATGACGGGGTTGATGAAGATATTCCTCGACAGGATTACTTCAACAGCAGATTCATCGAAACTAACGTTGTCAAAGAACGGGCTGTTTTTTCATCACATTGATAAACAGTTAATTGCAAAGCCATTTGTTTTAATTACAACCCAGGATAACCTGGAAAATGAAACTTCTGACAATGTTATTTCCTACTTCAGGACATTTTCGCGTTTTCTTGATGCCCCGGTTGCAGGAATAATCAGGCGAAAGTCAGGGGGATTGGTTGGTCATGGAAAGGATATCGGAAAGGAAAACAGATATCCTGTTATTCAGGAAGTGTATAGAGCAATTGAAACTGCTGGTTATGAGGTGGCTACAAGGCGTCGGGTTTCAGCCAAAACAGGTAGAAAAGCCTCAGCTGGCATTATAGCAATGCCTTGGTTTATTGAGTTTATCCTGCATTTCGGTTTTATAAGACGAAACCAGCACTTTATGAAAAGGATTCTTGCGCAATCCCGCAAGAAATTTTAACTGGTTTTATTAGCAAAACTCCTGTAATTTTAAGAATCACGCGATGACGCAAAGACGCAATACCGATAGCTATCGGGATGATTATCAGAGTCTTATATTGAATTTCATTGTAATTGCAATACATTGATAATCAATTGATAAAAGGGATTTAACGAAGTGTTGATTAAGGGTTTTGATGACAATCGCGAATTGCAGCATTTTTAATGTTAATAGTGTATGAATGTGGAAAAATCAGGAATGAAGATATTCAGGCGGTTAATAACTATTATTTTTTTTGTTCCGTCAGTGGTGTTGGGCCAGCTGCCGGAAACGAAAAATTGGATATCAACCCGGCATTCAATTGAAATCAGCCCAATGTCTCCTGTTTTCAAAATTTGGGCTGTTCAGTTTTCGTATAGACTATCCCCGAAAAATGAGGGAATCCTGGGGCTTGCCTATGCTAATATCAAATATGATGAGGGGCGTTCACATGCGCCGACACTTTTGATAGGTTACCGGCATTTCTTCTGGAAAGGATTGCACCTGGAATACCAGTTGTGGCCTGCCTACAATGCTTATTTTGAGAATAATGAAGTTGCTTACTATAAAGGTTTCGAGTTATGGAATGAATTCAGAACCGGCTATCTTATTGATTTTATGATAGGGGATACTCCGGTCTTTATCAACCCGCAGTTGTTATTTGGCTTTGGATTGTATGCAGGTAATAAACCCGAAAGTTTTAAAAAGCAGGTTGAAAATGAATTTCTATTTGTTTACCCGAATGTGTTCGTAGGTATACGATTTTAAGATTATAGCGCAGACTTCGTTTAAGGATTTCTAATCAGGGTGTTTTATTACTTATCCGTCATGGGAAATTTTACCTGATGACGGATTTGTTTTAATTGAAGCTGCAATAAACGCAGGCAAACACAGTTTTAAAATCCAAAGAAGAAATTTCTTTTTCTACAGGAAGAGAATTTCAATAATTTTGCCGTCTGAATACTGATTTTGTATTTTGTTCTGACAAGAAAGATTGACAAATGCTCTATCTTAATGTTGACAAAGTATGCACAACCATTGAATGATTGTAAATCAGCGCTAAGCATTAATGCAAGTAAACCAGGAATAACCCGAATTAAAAATGACTACCCATTCCAATAAAACTCAAAAGCTATGAAAACAAAGAATCTGTTGAGAATTCCCCTGATGATGCTTATGATGATTGTTAGTTTCTCAATCATTATGGGTTCATGTAAAAAAGATGATGGTACCGATGAAGGAGATAAAACTGCATTAAACGCATTGATAACATCGTCTGAACAATTGGCTGCTTCGGCTACTACGGCTGATTATCCCCAGGCTGCCATCGATGCTTTTAAGGCCACCCTCGAAACAGTGAAAACTGCATCAGCAGCCGCACTCACCCAGGAAGAAATTGATGCATTGTTCGCACAATTAACCACCGCAAAAAATACACTGATGTCTTATGCGCCTTTGGCAACAGCAATAGCCGAGGCTGAAATTCTGGCCGCCTCGGCAACTACAGCCGTTTATCCGCAAGCAGCCATTGATAACTTCAATGCCGTTTTATTGTCTGTTAAAACAGCCGCTGCCACTTTACTTACACCTGCCCAGATTGAAGAACAGATTGCGCTGCTCAGTGCGGCAACCCTCACCCTTAATTCTTATGGTACTGCTGCCTATGCACAGCTTTCGGCATTGATTGCAGCAGCTGAAGCAGAAGCTAATGCAGCAACCACTGAAACGCATCCACAAACAGCCATTGATGATTTTACAGCTACCCTGGAAACGATAAAAACCTCAGCTGCAACTTTACTTACTGAAGAACAGATCAACAACCTGATAACCCAGTTGAATGAAGCGATACATACATTTGAAATGCTGCAATACAGCCTGATTAATGAATCGCTTTACCTGAAAGCCGGCTGGCATTTCGACGAGGGAGAAGGACGGGTTTCAACTTCATTTTCAAACGTTGCTCATAAGGCCAGTTTTAAAGCCGGTAGCGTGACTGTTTTTGGCGCAGAAGCTTTGAACCCTGTGTGGGTTGATGGTTTAAAGGGTGGACATGCCGTTTATCTGGATAAGGGCGCTCACCTTGAAGTTCCCTATACCACTGATTTCCTGCCTTCCGATCTGAGTATTTCGGTATGGGTTAAACCAGACAATCGCCATGCTGAAAATTACATCATCTCGCAAAATTATTGGACCGGCTACAAATTGCAGATACAGGGAGAGGGGAAACCTTTCTTCACCTATACAAAAGCAGGTGGCGGAATTGTTGATGCCGATAATGAATTAAATAATTCTATCAATACAGGTGAATGGAGTCATTTGGTTGTCTCGCTTAACAGCACAACCAAAGAACTGAAATTTTATGTCAATGGTTTATTGACAAAGACCTGGACTGAAGCTGATAAAGGAATAGGCCCACTGACGCAAACCCTTGTAAATCCTGATCCTCAACCGTTTATTATCGGTTGCATGGCCACTGATGCGGAAGTTGCCGCCAGTTTTATGGATTGGGTAACTGTTGATAATTTTGGCTACTTCATAGGCGTTATTGACGAATTGAAAATTTATAGCACTTCATTGTCGATCGAACAGGTGTCGCAACTTTATAACCGTGAAAAGCCATAGAAAGCTGAAGCGGTTAGTTTAAGAAAGTGTAAGCGCTTTAATAACAAGTGCTTATACTTTTTTTATTGCCCATTGCCTATTCGTACTCAAAGGCCAGGGCTATGGGAAATAAAAACCTAAAATAGTGTAAGCTGAAAATCTCGGTAAAATTGCAGTCAGCGCGCGTCTTATTTTCTGACGCGTGCCACGGGTTACACTTCAGGTGCAAGGTTTTTGATGTTAATACCCAAAATCCAAGCATATAAATCCCTATTTAAACTTG
>JAAXUD010000709.1:0-1169 GCA_013336205.1 Lentimicrobium sp.
CTTTTTGAAACGGCAGTATTTTTTCTTTTTGACGTCAACCGTAATGGGAGTCAGGTATTTAATATCCGAATTTCCTTGTGTGGCCATTTTTCTGATTTTTTAAGGTTACAATTAAGCCTGTGCTTTTTCTGCAGTTTTCTCGGCTTTCTTAGCGCGACGTTTAGTGCTGTATGCAACAGCATGTTTGTCGAGGACAACGGTGAGAAAGCGAAGAATGCGCTCGTCACGTTTCAGGGCGATTTCGAAATCGTTGATCAGGTTACCTTCAGCAAGAAATTCGAACTGGTGATAAAAACCTGTCGATTTTTTCTGAATAGGGTAGGCCAACTTACGTAAACCCCAATTGTCGTCGTTAATAATTGTAGCCCCTTTGTCATTAAGGAACTTCTGGAACTTGCTTACCGTTTCCTTCATCTGTTCATCAGATAAAACGGGAGTCATAATGAAAACGGCTTCGTACTGTCTAATCATTTGTTTTACTTTATTTTAGTTATTGTAATGCGTGATTTTTACAAATGGAGTGCAAAGGTACAAATTCTTTTTAAGTAACAAACAAATCGTTAAATATATCTTCAGAAAAACCTCTCTTTCTGTTAAAGTAATAATGGAATATATTGCTAAAGTATTCGGTAACCGAGGATAAGTGAAAATGCAAAATAATCTGTGTACCAGCTGGCATATTTATTGAGGAGATTTCTATTGGTAGAATATCTCATTTCTCCATTTAATTTTTTATATCCTATTCCGCCTCCGAGGGCAAAGCTATGACTAGGGTTAATTTTCAGGTAAGATGCCAGGATGGATTGAGTCGTGCTTTGTTTTTCAAATGTTGAATTAAAATTGAGGCTGTAGGAAGGTATAAAAATAACGTTTGCAAAGAGCTTTAGCTTTTTATTCAGGAAGAAATAATGCCTTAGCCCGATTGGGAATTCAACTGTGTTTAAAGTTATAACTGCTTTAAAAGTGGGCATTTGTTCTTCATCATAAAAATATTGATATGTGGGTTCAAAGAAGATGCCCCACTTATTTTTATTAAATGGCAATATATATTCCGCTTCAACTCCTGTTCTGAAGTTTAATTGGTTGTCGAAGTCAGTACTATATTTATTATCAGTGGTGTTTATAACAGATAAGGATGAAGAATTTATGCCCTGTCTAATCTTAAGATG
>JAAXUD010000709.1:1179-2311 GCA_013336205.1 Lentimicrobium sp.
AGAAGTATTTAGCCAGGTCGGATTTCCTGTAAACTAATTTCCTGATATCAGTTGTACTGGTATTGCTGCACCTGACATGGATCCAAAGTTGTTCCTTGAATTGTTTATTTGACGAGATTTCAAATTTTTCTTCAAAGTATTTATCCTTTTGATCAAAATATTCCTTAAAAATTAATTGATTTACAACTGTATCCGAAGCGAATGAATAGAAAAAGCGTATCAAACCACTATTTTCATAGTAATACAGTGTTGCTCTCCCTTCAACAATCACTTTCAGGAACAATATCTGCTGCGACCATTCAGGATCACTCGTCTTTGAAAGGCTATTAACATCGGTCGACGATAAATCAATTTTCGTATTTGCTCTCACAAATCTGGAGGACCCCATAATCCCAAATTCTTTTGCTGAGCTGAATGTGCCTTTCTCTGCAATTCCGTTCTCGGCTTTCTTATACTCAAATTCTGTTGGATTGTTCTTCCATTCAATATTCTTTATTAAACACTCAACCCGTTGGTTGTTGTTGTCAATAAAGTAGCCTCTTTCATAGTTAATTTGGGCAAAAGAATGCCATGCGAATAATACCAGAAGGGTTGAAATCAGATTGTTTTTCATAAGATATCCTGATCAAAATAAACAACATTACAGTATTCTGTAACTAAGAATAAGAGAAACCCTGGTATAATCTGAATACCAACTGGCCGAATCACGAAGAAGATCCTTATTGGTATAATACCGGAATTCTGCACTATGTTTTTTATACACGATTCCTCCTCCGAAAGCAAAGCTTGGACCTGGCTGAAGTTCCAGAACTGTTGGTAATATTGATTCAGTTATACTTTGTTTCTTAAAGGTCGAATTAAAATTAAGACTGAAGCCAGGAACATAAATTATATCTGCAAATAGCTTTAACTTTTGGTTTATAAAAGCATAATACCGGATCCCCAATGGAATTTCAACTGAAGTAAGATGGATTGTTGCAATAAAAGTGGGCATTTGTTTCTCAGAGTAATAATATTGAAAGGTTGGCTCAAACAGGAAGCCCCATTTATTCTTGTTAAAAGGCAGCATTAATTCCGCTTCCATTCCAATTCTAAAAGTAAGCTGACTTTCGAAGTTTGTATTAAATCTTTC
>JAAXUD010000710.1 GCA_013336205.1 Lentimicrobium sp.
TCTTCCGATCTCAACCTAAACCTGTTTCCAGCGTTGGGGCATATCTTTCTTTCGTAAGGACATGCAATCATCTTGAAATCTTCCAGGTTTTTTGGTGGCTGGTTTACCCCGATGCGAAGGCCATGTAATCATCTTGAAACCTTCCAGGTTTTTTGATGGCCGGTTGAAGCCCGGTCCAAAAGCCTATGGTTTGCCCTTAGGTTTAACGACGATGAAAACCTGGAAGGGTATCTTACTTCATTCCTTCGTGTATTGCTTGAGGTCGGTTTATCCCGACCCACTTCAGCCAGGCAGGCTTAACCTCAACCTTAACCTCAACCTCAACCTGATTTCCCAGAGAAAGGGTCTGTTTTCCTGATTGATTGAGCAATTCTTGTTTCCAAATCGCTTAATTGGAATGAAAAAAAGTGTGTTTTTGAAATAAAGTCGCTGGTTTTTTAAAAGGATTCGAGATCTGCAATGACCTGGTGTTGAAATGCATCTATGCAACATATTGCATATCTGGCAATTAGTGTTTAAATATTTTCTCAGCCCGTGGGCGAAAAAAAAACCACCTAAAACCTGCCTTTATAAAATTCATTTTTAACTTTGTGTGCTGAGGACACTTACATGGATTTAGCCGGAGACAAAATTTGTATACAGCCTTAATTAATTATTTTACAATAAGATAGTTTGATTTATCTTTTGTAAATTTAAGGGCACTTTCCCCAAACGCAATTCTTAAAACAACCAACTAAATTTAATTCAACCAACCAATGAGAAAATTTCCCACAAAAGGCCGGCTGGCAATCCTGCTATTGCTGGTCGGGCATACAGCCTCCTTCAAAAGGTAAAAAGCAAACAGAATGGTCTGTCAGCCTCTCTTATTCCGACAGACTGCACTGATTCTGATTTATTGGTTTATTGCCTGCAAAGCTGGTGGCCAAACCATAAAAAGCCTTTCATTAATTGATTGGAGGAACAATGAAGTATTTCCTTCAGTGTTATTTTAAGGCCTGATATTAAAAAAGATAAATTGATTTTCCTGAATGAAGGGCAAAGTAGTCAGCATTTTTCAGCGCCGTATGCTTTTTTCTTTCTACCTGATATCAGATTGATTCAACCTCTTTGATTCTGCTTGTTAAATAGTATCATTAGTGCTCAAAATCAATCAGATAACTTCATTTTTGGCTTATATTTTGTTAAATTTGCCTGGGATAGATTCACATATTTAACCTGAGACAAATATCTGAGAAGAACCAAACCAAAAACCTAAAATAAGTACTATGAATAAACTTTTTACATTACTCATGCTTTCCCTGCTCTCCCTGTCCGCTATGGCTCAGGGAAGGCTCATTACAGGAAAAGTAACGGACAATACCGGTGCCGGATTACCGGGTGTAACCATTCAGGTTAAAGGCACAACAACAGGAACTGTCTCTGATATCGACGGAGCCTATCGGTTAACTGTCAGTGGCGGAACACTTGTTTTCAGTTACATCGGCTTTACTTCACAGGAAGTTGCTGTAACTGATCAGACAAGCATAAACATTGTTTTGATGGAAGATACCAAACTACTGAACGAAGTAGTGGTAATTGGGTATGGTGCCCAGAAAAAGAAAGACCTGACTACGGCCGTGGTGGTTGTCGGTGAAAAGGAAATCAAGGATCGACCGATTACTTCTGCCGCACAGGCGCTTCAGGGAAAAGCTGCGGGTGTGCAGGTAATTCAGCCCTCAGGAAAACCAGGTGCCGGACTTGCAGTCAGGGTTCGGGGTGCTACCTCTGTTATCGCCAGCAATGAACCATTGTATGTGGTTGATGGGGTTCCTACGACTGATATTTCAGGCGTAACGCCACAGGACATCGCTTCAATGACTGTGCTGAAAGATGCTTCGTCCTCTGCTATTTACGGGGCACGTGCCGCCAATGGTGTGGTATTGATCACAACAAAAAGAGGTCAGAGCGACAGTCCGGTCATCAGCTTCAACTCCTATTATGGATCTACGACACTCCGTAAATCAATTGATGTGCTGAATACCAGTCAGTACCGAGATTTGATGGAGGAAATCGGCGTACCGCTCGATCCTTCATGGACAAATAATACCGACTGGGAAGATGTGACTTTCGGTAAAGGTCAGCAGCAATCCTATCAGCTTTCAGTTTCCGGCGGTGATGCGAAAAACAAGTACTTTGTTTCCGGCGGTTACCTGAGTGAAGAAGGGATGGTGGCTCCCGCACGTTTCGATCGCTATTCGGTAAGGGTAAACCTCGATAATGAAGTTCGTCCCTGGTTGAAAATCGGAACAAGCGTGAGCATACTTACGATT
>JAAXUD010000189.1 GCA_013336205.1 Lentimicrobium sp.
TGAAACCGCGTTTGATAAGCACCTTAGTAAAAGGGATAAACTTTTCAGAGTCGTTGAGATTCAGAACGAGCCAGGGGTGGGCGAGCAGCATGTTGCAATTACCATGGGGCCATTGGCGGCAAGTTTAAAATCAGACTACCCACAGGTGGTTGATGCGGTGAGGCTGATGCCTGGGTTCGATATTTCTGTGGTGAGTTTTGGAGAAAAGAATTTCAGAGAAAGAAACCTTTATTATTCCGATCCTTCTGTAATAAGCATGTTCGACATAAATTTGCTTCAGGGAGATCCCAAAACAGCACTCACAGAACCAATGTCAGTAGTGCTCTCGGAAAAAATTGCAAAAAAATATTTTGGTTCCTTACGCAATGTGGTTGGTAAATCAATGTTTCTTGGGAAGCGGAGTTTTGTCGTAACAGGCATAATGAGCAATCAACCTGAAAAAACTCATCTTTCGATTGATATACTCGTTTCAATTTCATCGGTGGAAAACCTTCCTGAATTTGAATGGATGAAAGGCTGGGGCTCAAATTCACTGATAACCTATGTTCAGCTTGATAGCCCTGATTCTCAGTCTTTAATCAATAATAATTTTCCTGCTTTTCTAAAAAAGTATGTATTCAGTCAGGAAGAAGGTTGGGAGTTTCTCGAAATGTATCTTCAGCCCCTTAGCCAGGTTTATCTTAAGTCTCAGCATATCAAGTTTCAAAATGTTTCTGCCGCCGGTGACATTAACCTGGTTATAATTTTCTCCGTTATTGCTATTCTTATTCTGCTGGTCGCTTGTGTTAATTTTATTAATATTTCTATTGCCAGATCCGTAAAACGTTCAAAGGAGGTTGGAATCCGCAAGGTGCTGGGAGCCGACAGGCAAAGCCTGGTTTATCAGTTTATAAGTGAATCCATGCTGCTTACGTTAGTGGCGATTTTTATCTCGGTTGGCCTTGTTGAATTGGCGCTTCCAATGCTGAACAACTTGCTGGTTACTGATTTTCAGATCGATTTTACAGGGAATTACCTTTTTAACATCGGGCTTTTGGGGTTACTTATAATTATCAGTCTTGCTTCAGGATCTTATCCTGCTTTCTATCTTTCACGATATCAGCCTGTTAAAGTATTAAAGGGTGGGCCAGCGATAAAGGGAAGCAGTGCCGGTAACTTAAGTAAAGGGCTGGTAATTTTTCAGTTCTTTATTTCAGTTGGACTGATGTTCTCTGTGCTGGTAATTAATGATCAGGTTAAGTATCTTCAGCATAAAGACATGGGTATCAGCTACCGGAATGCCGTCTTTGTTTACTTTGGTGATGAAGAATCCGGAAGCAGCTATGAGCCATTTCGTGCTGAACTTCTTAAGGATGCAAGGATTAAAAATGTTGCCGGCTGTTCATTTCTGAATGGCGTTAGTGGAAGTCAGGGGCCGGTTTTTGTCGATGATTCCGCGAAAACCAAGCTCACTGTTCGTTTTGGCTATGTTGACTACGATTTCTTCGATATGATGGAAGTCAGATTTGTTAACGGCCGTAATTTTGACCGAAGTATTGCTTCTGATAACGGAAGCGCGGTTATTCTCAACCAGGCTGCTGCCCGGAAACTGGGATGGAGCAATCCTATCGGTAAAAAGTTCAACAGCATCATGGGTGCGGATACCACAAGAAAAACTGAAGTTATTGGCGTGGTGAGTGATTACCATTACTTTTCAATGCGAAGTATTATTGAACCAGGGTGTATGTAATAGCTCCGGACCGTTTTAGAGGGCTTGTTATAGGATATCATTCTGAAAACCAGCAACAGGGAATACTTAAACTTATTGAAGATAAATGGCAGCAATTTTTCCCCGGAACACCTTTTCAACCTGTCCTTGCCACTGAATTTGCTGCTGAAAGCTATAAAAACGATCAGAAACTATTTTCATTGTTTGTCTATTTTACGATTATTTCGGTATTGTTATCTGTTCTTGGATTGTTTGGACTTACTTCCCTGCTTATTGAGCAGAAAACACGGATTATCGGAATCAGAAGAGTACTGGGAGGTTCCGTTTGGGGAATTACTTCTCACCTTATACGCGATTATATGTTTCTTGTATTATTGGCTGGGATTATCTCAATACCACTCACATACTATCTTTTGGAAAAGCAACTAAACCAGTTTGCTTATCATATCGAAATTGATGCCTGGCATATGATTGCAGCTGTTGTATTACTCTCCTTAATTGCTTTTTTAACGATAGTCTTCAAGGCTTTTCAGGCCGCGAAAGCCAACCCGGTCAGTGCCCTGAAGTATGAATAGAAGGCTTGGGCAAATGCCCGAAGTTATCGGGAATCTTATAAATGCATAGCTGGTTCCTTCACTCAATTAGGTTCAATTATCCTCAGTTGTCGTATGCGAATCAAAGTTACTCAATCATTGTGCATTGTTTTTTCGAAAGAAAATTATTGACAAATCCTCTGCCAGATTCATTTAGAGTTCCTGGATTATCACTCTGCAACAATTTTCTATAGTTGAAAATGAAGAGTTATTAGCCCTTTGAAATGTAATAATTCTCAAATGCATCATTGCTGAAGTTGCTATTTATTGATAATCTGTGTTTTGGAAGTTGTGACTAATTTCCGGTTAACTAATTTCAGTCACTCGATGGATGGTTTATGTAAAGCAACCGGATCAGATGATTAATGTTAATTCAATTCATTCAAAGTTATCGGAAAACAATGGAATTTGGTATTCGATTTTTAGTCAGAATATTTATATAGCTCAATATCAATAGAATAGAATATTTTTGAATATTATTAATTTGTGATTTAGTTAACATGGATCAAAATAGTTTATTAATTCCGCATTGAGCGGAAAAAAAGCAAAGAATTGATTTAAAGTCATCGCAATAACAATTATATTTGCAATCCTTTATCCTAAAGTGAATAAACAAGGCAATGAAAAACAAATACAGCGATCTGATCGAACAGACATTCGATTTTCCTCAGGACGAATTCAGAGTTGAGGATAATGAACTCTATTTTCATAATATTCCTTTAATGGATGTTATTAAGCAATATGGAACACCATTAAAAATCAGTTATTTGCCCAAGATAAGCCAACAGATCCAAAAGGCTAAAAAGATGTTTAATGTTGCCATCGCTAAAGCAGACTATAAAGCTGATTACCACTATTGCTATTGTACCAAGAGCTCACACTTCTCTTTTGTTTTGGAGGAAGTTCTTAAAAATGATGTAAACCTTGAAACATCTTCTGCATTTGATATCTTCATTCTCGAATCTTTGCGTGAGCAGGGTCTCATCAATCAGGAAAACTACATTATTTGTAATGGCTTTAAGCGACCCCAGTACATAGAGAATATCAGCAATCTTATAAATGAAGGCTTTGAGAATACAATTCCAATCCTTGACAACAAGTTTGAGATAGACCAGCTGGATAAAAACATTACACGAAAATGTAAGATTGGAATCCGGATTGCTTCAGAAGAAGAGCCTAAATTTGAATTTTACACTTCCAGGCTTGGGATTCGTTACAATGATATAATCCCCTATTACGAAGAAAAGATTAAAAATAATCCGAAGTTTCAGCTAAAAATGCTGCACTTCTTCATTAATACCGGAATAAAAGACTCCGCGTATTATTGGAACGAACTTTCAAAATGTGTGAATATGTATTGCCAGTTGAAGCAGATTTGCCCTGAACTGGATTCCTTGAATATCGGGGGTGGATTCCCTATTAAGAATTCACTTTCGTTTGATTACGATTATGAATATATGGCTGAGGAGATTATTGCGCAGATTAAAATGATCTGTGACCGCAACAATACTCCGGAACCTGATATTTTTACTGAATTTGGTTCTTATACTGTGGGTGAAAGCGGAGCAACACTTTACTCCATCATCGATCAGAAACAGCAAAACGACAGGGAGCTTTGGGATATGATCGACTCGTCATTTATGACAACCCTGCCCGATACCTGGGCACTGAATCAGCGGTTTATTTTACTGGGTATCAATAAGTGGGACTCAGAATATGAACGGGTTTTCCTTGGTGGATTAACCTGCGACAGTGAGGACTATTACAATGCGGAGGCTCACTCCAATGCAATTTTCCTTCCAAAAATAGACAACGATGAACCGCTTTATATTGGTCTTTTCCACACCGGGGCGTATCAGGAATCTATTGGCGGGTATGGTGGTATACAGCACTGCCTGATTCCGGCACCCAAGCACATTATTATAGATGTTGATGAGGAGGGAGAATATACTACCAAACTGTTTGCCAAGGAACAGTCGCACAAATCAATGCTTAGGATACTCGGCTATTGATTTTTTTTCCGGCTTGCATTAATTTAGCTGTTTAATTAAGTCCCTTCCGGATTTTTTAAATCTGTATTTATTAATGAACCTGCATTTGTTTGTAATTAAGTTTGTAAACCTATGAAAATAAAGCAATTTGGTAATATTTCCGAGCAATTTTCGAATTTTGAAAATGCAAAAGTAGTCATCCTTCCGGTCCCCTTTGAGGCTGGAAATAATTGGATTAAGGGAGCTGACAAAGGCCCTGAAGCCTTGATTGAAGCATCTGCATCAATGCATCTTTATGATATCCAATCTGACTTTGAGGTTTTCAGGACAGGTATTCATACGGCAGAGGCTATTAAAGAGGGTAAATCGCACGAGAAGATGGTTAAGGAGGTTGAGGCCAGAACCACGCAATTATTGAAAAAAAGGAAGTTCCCTGTTATAATCGGAGGAGAACATTCAACCGGTATCGGTTCCATGAAAGCGTGTGCTGATTATTACAAGGATAAGGATTTCTGCGTGCTTCAGTTAGGAGCACATGCCAACCAGCGCCAAACCTATAATGGATCGGCTTATCATCATAGTTGTGTAATGGCAAGGGCTTCGGAAGTGGCACCGGTGCTGCAGGTCGGTATCAGAAGCATGAGTAGTGAAGAAAGAGATAATATTAAGCCTGACCGGATGTTTTATGCCCACAATATCCTGGATAGCAGCAATAAAACCTGGATGTATGATTTTTTAAATAAACTTAACAAACACGTTTATATCTCAATCGATCTGGATGTATTTGAACCCTCAATCATGCCTGCAACTGCTAACCCTGAGCCTGGCGGGCTGGGCTGGTACCAGGTGCTTGATGTTTTACACACCGTAAGTCAAAAATCAACTATTGTTGGTTTTGATGTAACCGGGTTATGCCCGATAAAATATAACAAAGCGCCAAATCTTTTGGCTGCCAGACTGGTTTATCAGGTCTTGAATTTCAGGTTTTCAGGCCTGATTAAATAGCATCATTATTGCGATATCAGCTGATTAAAAAAGCATCAGATAGCTGATGCTTTTTTAATTTCCGGAATAAATCAGCTTTTCTTGTGTAACTGTAACCCAGTTGAAGGTAATGGCTCAGGTTGAGTAAATCCGAAAGAAAAAAAGAGTAGGTTTTTACTTTTTACTTTTTACTTTTTACTTTGAGCTTTAAGCTTGAAGCCCTACCATCCAAGCAGCCAGGCGAAAATCAGCGGTGCAACAATAGTGGCATCACTTTCAATGATATATTTTGGGGTATCAATGTCTAGTTTTCCCCAGGTAATTTTTTCGTTAGGCACAGCTCCTGAATAAGATCCATAGGAGGTGGTTGAATCACTGATCTGGCAGAAGTAAGACCAGAAAGGAACATCGTGCCACTCGAGATCCTGATACATCATAGGAACTACACAGATGGGGAAATCACCTGCAATGCCCCCGCCAATCTGGAAGAACCCAACACCTTTACCCGATGAATTTTTGCGATACCATTCTGAAAGCCAGACCATATACTCAATACCGGTTTTCATGGTTGATGGGGAAAGCTCGCCTTTTATACAATAGGAGGCGAAAATGTTACCCATGGTGCTGTCTTCCCAGCCAGGAACAATAATTGGCAGGTTTTTTTCGGCGGCAGCCAGCATCCAGGAATGTTTGGGATCAATTTCATAGTCCTTTTCCATTACCCTGCTCAAAAGCAGTTTATACATATATTCATGTGGGAAATATCGCTCTCCGGCGGACTGGGCATCTTTCCAAATCTTTT
>JAAXUD010000711.1 GCA_013336205.1 Lentimicrobium sp.
GGCTGAAATTCCACAAATATGGACAGTCAGGGCAGGCCTGGTTGAAACGGTTGCGGCACATTGGAATTTCAAACCGGAATTCATTTTTTTTGCCCCGAAAGAAAGTGCTGAAGACGTTTTCAACAGTATTGCAGACAGCTGTAATTTTCCTAAGAGATGATAAATAAAACATTGATCACCGGCATTGTGCTGGCGGGCGGGAAAAGCAGCCGGATGGGCAGTGATAAGGGGCTGATGATTTTCAATGGCAAGCCGCTGGTGCAATATTCACTCGATCTGCTGAGTCTTTTCTGTGAAAATATTCTTATAAGCAGCAACAATCCTTCATACAAAAGCTTTGGTTTTGAGGTTATTGCCGATGAGGTTACCGGGGCAGGCCCGATAGCCGGAATTGCTTCATGCCTCCGGCACAGTGGAACCAGCCTCAACCTGGTGTTATCGTGCGATATGCCTTTGCTGGAACCAGTCGTTATTGAAACTTTGCTTAAAAATGCGGAAGGCAACACTTTTGTGGTGCCCATTGATTCGAGTGGCCGTGCCGAGCCACTCTGTGCATTATACCGCAGTGAGAGTCTCGCTTATGCTGAAAAGTTAATACAACTGGAATCATACCGCATGACAGCACTTTTTGATAAAGCACCGGTTAAGTATATAAAACCTGGCGACTATCCGGTAAGGTACAATGAAAGCTGGTTTGCGAACCTCAATACCCCGGATGATTTTCATACATCAAATTCCGGAAGCAGCTAAAGCCATGAATACTGTAAGATATTCTTGTCTCGCTGAATCAATATATTTGCGATCTTTTCCCGGAATTTAGCAATATGATATCCTATAGCCCTGAAAATGCAATACACGCCGGTTTCCCGGATGAACGCTGGATGAAAGCTGCGGTGGCCGGTGGTTTGTGGGCTGCATTTGAAATTATTATCGGGAGTTTTCTGCACAACCTGCGTATTCCTTTTGCCGGAAGTATTTTGTCTGCTTTTGCGGTTATGCTGATGGTGGCCTTTCACAGACTATGGCCGTTGAAAGGCCTTATATGGCGGGCGGGCCTCATCTGTGCATTGATGAAATCTATTTCTCCAAGTGCACTGATACTCGGGCCAATGATCGGAATAATGTCGGAAGCGGTGTTAATTGAGCTGTCATTAAGAATCATTGGTTCCAACAAGGCCGGCTACCTGGTCGGGGGAATTTTGGGCGTTTGCAGTGCCTTGATTCATAAAGTGGTAAGTATCCTGATTCTTTATGGTTCTGACATTATAGAGGTTTATCTGAATATCTACAGGTTTGCCGTCAGGCAGTTAGGTGTGCCCGATGCCGA
Source organism: Lentimicrobium sp. (assembly GCA_013336205.1). Classification (GTDB taxonomy): domain Bacteria; phylum Bacteroidota; class Bacteroidia; order Bacteroidales; family Lentimicrobiaceae; genus Lentimicrobium. The sequence continues at coordinate 1,328 of JAAXUD010000711.1, forward strand.
TCCATGGCTGGTGGTTTTTGCCCTGATAGGCGTGTATGTATCCGTGGGAATTGTTGCGGCGGCAATTGGGATCTCCATCCCACTTGATGGGAAAAGTTCTCCTTCCTTGTCATTCCCGGAAGAAAAGGCCAGTCAATTGTCACCTTTTTCTGTCTCAGCAAATTCCTATTCTCTGACTTTATTATTGCTACATCTGATTTCGGTTCCGGTGCTTATCCTCCTGATCGTAAAAGCGGGACTTCCTTCAGGAGCAATAGCAGTTATTATCTGGGCGGTTTTGTTAAGTTTTAAATATCCCGGGGTTTTCAGGCGATTCAGTAAGCCGGTTCTTTGGTTTCAGTTTTTAGTTATTATTTTAATTGCTGCCTTTTTCTGGGAAAGACAGTGTGCTTATTTCATTTGTTTCAGTGTTGAAGGATTAGAAGCCGGTTTAATAATGACAGTCAGGGCTGCGGTTGTGATCATGGCGTTTTCTGCTTTTAGCATTGAATTACGCAATCCTGTTGTCAAGGTCTTTTTGGAAAAAAAAGGTATGCGGAACCTATACCTTGGGATTTCTGTGGCATTCTCAGCTTTGCCGTTTATGGTTGCACAGATACCTGACGCACGCACACTGGTCAGGCATCCGCGATCAGCTATTGCCAGGGCTATGTTGAATGCGCAATACTGGCTTCAGCACCTTGAAAATGAGGAGCCCTGGGTTAAACCGATTGGTAAATGAAAAAACTATATTGGCTATATTTTTATTTGATGTGCTGGAGTTAATCTTAAAAGAGGCTAAGGAGTTTTTACAGGCATTAATTCATGGAATATTATTAGTTTCGTTAAGGGAAATCTGATCTCGTAATTAGTAGCATGTTCATCGGTCAGGATTAAGCACAAAAGGACCGGCCTTGTAAAAATTGCGTTAAGAAAACAGGCAGCGTAAAAGAGAGAAGAAACGCATCGTGAAAGTGTAGCTATGCTCATA
>JAAXUD010000712.1 GCA_013336205.1 Lentimicrobium sp.
AGAACACCAACACCTGCGCCGAGTCCGCCAAAGGGTATTACTTTTGCATCAAGGTCTGAACTAAAGTAGGTGTTTCCGCCAACGAGAATGTAGTTAACTGAACCCTTACTGGCCTCATCTGTATTCAATCGGATACCTCCATCGGTATAGAGGGGAAAATGTGTATCCATCCTCATGTATTTCAATTCGATTGATTTGTTAAAATCCGCAAAATATTCAATGCCGCCGCCATATTGGAATGCACCATCAACATCTGAATAAAAGTTATCGAAATCTACCCTGGAGCCAAATGTGTATCCGGCATCCAGGTTAAGACTGATGGTTCCGGGCTGGGCTTGCATAACGAATGCACTCATGAAAATGCTGGCAATCAGTAGGATTTTTTTCATCGCTGGGTTTGTTTAAAATTGTTATAATCAAATGATAATGAATATTTTATTATCCGATTTAAGGCTATTTCAAAAACTGATTTCATGTTCAAAAGGCACCTCAGTCTTTTTAGGCTGGTAAAAATGCTGAGTCCCCTGACAGGAGATCATTCCGAATTGAATGCCGGACACCAGAATATTGCCTGGCTGTAGGTCACTCAAAGCAAAGATAGATCAGGCAAAAGGCAATATCAAATAAAGAACTGGTATTATACCAAATTTACTTATTAATAGGTATCAGAAACAATTTGTGGAGCTCATAATTCATGAAAACCAACTGAAAATTATGGCCGGGAGATGCTCTTTACAAATTTATTCCGCTTTAAAAAGCCCGGAAAGGTAAAGCCCTGATTAGTATCTGATAATGGAATTCCATCAAATTTTAATAAAAATTACTCATTAATGGCTATTGTTCATGGCTGTTTATGTTTATATTTTTACATCTGTTTCAGGTTGGTTCTTACAAAGAACCTGGAGATTATGGAAGAAGAAATACAATACACCGCGACATACGACTCCAATGGCAGATCCCTGGAGGGTAGCAGAAATTACAAATTTCATCTGCCCTCAAGGATTCCTGTCAGGGATTTCTGGTCGGTGATTCTGTATGACAAACAGACTCACCAGATGATTCAGACCGGGCAATCGTGGCCATCCGTTCACCGGCAAAGCAAAAATCTGATTATGAATGAAGATGGTTCCATTGATATCTATTTTGGTTCAAAAGCGCCTGCCGGCTTAGAGAGCAATTGGATACAGACAATACCGGGCAAAAACTGGAGCCTTGTTCTCCGTCTTTATGATCCGCTGGAGCCCTGGTTTGAAAAATCATGGAGGCCGGGAGAGATTGACGAAGTAATTTAGTTTCTATGGTTATAATTGTTTACGACTTTTTTGAATTCCGTCAAATTGCTGAATCAGGAATAAAAAGACAAGATGGGACAAACTCTGTTTCCATTCAGAAATGAATTCCTGTTGCATAAAATTAAATCATATAACTATGTGTTGAGATAAAATGTCGGATTTAAAACCTCCGGCATCAGGGTTTCACTAATAATATAAATTGACTCTCTTGCTCAGAAATTTTCCGGAGTTTCTTCCAAAGATTGCCTTTCTATCCGGCTTGAAAAATTTGAATTATTCACCCAATTAATTATTTCACTACTTTTAATTGAATTTTAACCAAAAAATAATTTAAAACATGAAAAAGTACCTTTTAATCTTTGCAGCAGTATTCATGGCATCGTTTGCTTACTCACAATCCAACAAAGAAGAGGTCGACTTTATGCAGGCCGCTTTCGGGATGGATAAAAAATCCATTGTTGCTGATTACGTTAATCCCTCTGCCGCTCAGAAAGATGCCTTCTGGAAAGTCTATGACGAGTATGAAACAAAACGGAAAGACCTTGGCAAGCAACGGATCGACCTGTTAACGCAGTATGCCGAACAATACCAGACCATGAGCAGCGAACAGGCCGACGCCTGGACAAAGAAGGTTTTTGATTTGCAGAAAAAAACCGATAAGCTGATTGAAACCTATTATAAGAAAGTAAAAGGAGTTTCAGATGGCCTGGTTGCCACTCAGTTTTACCAGATTGAAAGCTATATTCTGACCTACATCCGGGCTGAAATACTGCAGGCAGTTCCGTTTCTGCCAAATAAAAAATAATCCTGGCTCCGGTGAATCCGGGTTGAAAAGTTTCCTGGTTGCTGGTTGCTGGTCTCTGGTAACTGGTTTCTGGTAACTGTTAACTGGTAACTGGTAACTGGATATTGGAAATTGGATATTGGAAATTGAGGAATGGACTGTTGGAATGATGGAAGAGTCGAAGATGGAAATTGGACCATTAGAAATTAGAAATTGAAC
>JAAXUD010000190.1 GCA_013336205.1 Lentimicrobium sp.
CAACAACGATGGTAAAATTATTTTTCTCAGCCCCGACGATATTGTATATTGTGAAAGTGACGGGAATTACTGTACTATTTTTCTGGAGAACCGTGATAAAATAGTAATAACACAGAAGTTGAAATTCATGGAAGAGAAGCTCTCCGGATTCCACTTTTTCAGAATTCATAACTCCTACCTGATCAACCTCAGCAAGGTAAAGGAATTTCATAAAACGGATGAATATGTTATATTGTCCAACGCGGTTAAAATCCCGGTATCAAGGAATCGCAAATCAACATTTCTCGATAAAATATGAGTATTGATGTTACGTTGGGCGGAATCATGCTGTGGGGTTTTGTAACTTCCGGTTTGATCATTTACAGCCTGATCTGCAGCCTTATCTATACACAAACCCGTCAGCGCGTATTCCTTTATTATGGACTATACAATATGCTGGTCGTTCTGTTCATTCTCAAAAACAGTCCACTGATTTCACAGGAATGGGTTCAAAGCTATATCAATTCTAAATACTATACCTTTAACTGGCTCATTCAGGTTATCTACAACTCCCTGCTATTTTTCTTTTATATTGAGTTTCTGGAGATGAAAACCCATTTCCCAAAGTTCAGTGCATTTCTTTCAAAGTTTCTGAAAGTTCTGATGATTGCAGCCACTTTCTGGGGTATCATTGCAGTGGCTGCGGACAATCCCCGGCTATTCAGCCTGTTTTTTAATTTCGGATTTATTCCCCTGATGACGGTGATGGTCATTGCAGCACTTTGGGTGACCACAAAAATCCCCAACAATCTGAAATATTTTATCATTTCGGGGGTAATCATTTATCAGGTGCTGGCTTATTTGTCTCTTTTAATGAGTTACAGGATCATATCCAGTTCCTTCCCTATTTTCTATTTTTACCTTGGCGTTGTAATAGAGTCGACCATCTTTATGCTGGGACTGGGATACAAGATCAAACTGCTTTATGCTGAGAAACTTCACGCTCAACAGCTTATCATTGAAGAGCAGACGAATCTTCAATTGCTGCGCAACTCACAACAGCTTGAACTGGAAAGGCAATTAGAACAAAAAATAACCCAATTAAGGCTGGTTATTGAGCAAAATGAAGCTGAAAAACTAAAATCATTAGCGCTGGCCTATGAGAATGAGATTTCGCAATTGCGTTTGGATGCATTGCGCAGCCAGATGAATCCACACTTTATCTTCAATGCACTCAACTCCATCAAAGCCTTCCTGATTGATAACAACAAAGAAAAGGCAATCTATTACCTTAATAAGTTTGCCAAGCTAATCCGTAAGATTCTCGAAGGAACAAGAACCGACAGTGTTCCACTCAATGATGAACTGGAAACGATTTCACTATACCTGAATATTGAAAATATCAGGTTTAATGATTCGGTAGATTTTGAATTGTCCATTGATCAGGGAATTGACATAAGCACTATAAGGATTCCTTCGTTAATTTTGCAGCCTTTCATCGAAAATGCTTTCTGGCATGGATTAATGCAGAAAGAAGGGCTCCGCCGCATCTCGATTGAAGTAACAGGAATGTCAGGTGAAGTAAAGCTCTCAATTACCGACAATGGCATCGGCCGTGAAAAAGCAAGAGATATCAGCGAAAAGAAATCATTTAAAAAGGAATCATTGGGAATACTGTTTGCGCAGGATCGGTTAAATTATTTTAACCGAAAATACAATACAAAATATAGCTTCACCATTTCAGATTTGTATGATGACCTGCATATAGCCACTGGTACACAGGTGGTTTTCAGTTTTCTTATGGACTGATTCAGCGGGGCCTGCTCATAATTGAAGCCGTATTCCGGCAATGCATAAATCAGCATTGCCCTCTATATTGATGGTAAATGTTTCAGGTTAAACAAGTGATTTAACCTTCGCAATAATAATTTCCCACTAAACATACGGCCTTGTTCCTTGTTTATAGCCTGTAATCAAACAGGGAACTGTTCATTAACTCACTATACAAATTATTAAAAAAACATGTCATTAGTTGGAAAAAAAGCGCCTTCATTTAAGGCAAGTGCCGTAATCAACGGCGAAGAAATTGTTGAAAATTTTTCACTTGATCAGTTTCTTGGGAAGAAACATGTAGTTTTCTTTTTTTACCCAAAAGATTTTACTTTCGTATGTCCTACTGAATTGCACGCATATCAGGCGAAACTGGCTGAATTTGAGAAGCGCAATTGCGCGGTGGTAGCCTGCTCTACCGATACCGAAGAATCGCACTGGGGCTGGCTGCAGATGGCCAAAGATAATGGTGGAATACAGGGAATTACCTACCCGATTGTAGCCGATACAGCAAAAACCATCAGTGCAAACTTTGGCGTACTGGCCGGTGATTACGATTGGAACGACGAAGGTGAAATGGTTGCCAATGGCCCTATGATTGCCTATCGTGGATTGTTCCTGATTGACAAGGCCGGAACGGTTCACCATGAAACAGTAAACAATTTCCCATTGGGACGTAATGTTGACGAAACACTCCGCATGCTCGATGCATTGCAGTATTTCGAAGAAAAGGGTGAAGTTTGTCCTGCAAACTGGGAACCAGGTAAGGATGGGATGAAAGATACCCACGCCGGTGTTGCTGATTATCTAGCTAAACACTGATTGTAAAAGCAGTATGCTGGAATTTCATGAATTCATTGATTGTTAAAAACAACAAAGCCCTGTTCAATCAACGGGGCTTTGTTGTTTTTAGTCAGAATGCTGCCTTTCAGGATATTGAATTTCGGACCCTTTGCGTATAGTTGCGCAAAGCAGTATTGAATTCACATCCGGTGTCCCTGATTTCGCGCTGTATTTCAAGGGCAGCCATCACATGGGTAAGTTGCTCTCCTTCGTCTTCGCCCGGAATTTCGATCTCAGGCTGTTTTTCATCATAAAACGCAGCTTCGGCTTTTTCCAGCTCGGCTATGTTGAACTGTTCAGCCAGTTTTTTTATAACAGGAATTTTCATAGTTGTTGTTTACTGAAGGGATTCAATCATAGCCACCACATTCTCTTCTTTAGAAGTCGCTTCACCTTTAAGCAATTCGCCCTTGCTGAAAACCGCGAAAAAAGGAAGGTTATTTACTCCGGCTATTTTTCTGGCTTCCGGATTTTGTTCTGCATTAATGTCAAGAAAAGCCACTTTATTAAAACGGTCTTCGTCAGAAAGCCTTCTGAATTTGGGCGCGAAAAGTTTACAACTTCCACACCAGTCTGCGTAATATTTGACTACAACTTTATCGTTTTGCGTAAGCAGTTCATTAAATGTTGAATCGTTTGCCTGTATCAGTGCCATATATAGTATTTTTTGTTTTGGTCAATTAACGCATTTTGGCGATAAAGGTTCACAAAACAGCCGGTTAATAGTATGGAATGCCACAGGCTTAACCCACAATGAATAGTAAAAATTCAGTTGATAGAAACGCGGACATATTGCAAAACAGGGATTCTTAACCAGCTTGCCGGATCAGGTCTGTTTTAATTGGCCGGAACAGGGCCGAAGATTAGTAAAGTTCTTATTTCCCTTTAATTCCGTCATCTTCCTCATCAGGAGTTCCATTTACCCTGTCTAACTGAGCTTTGAGAAACGGAAGTGCTGAAGGTAACAGCCATTCGAGTGGTTGATAGAAGTATGAGCTTTCCTTTGTTTCAGTCTTTATAAGGCGGCTTTGTGGATCGGCAATCTTCATAAGATAGACTATTGCTGAAAAGACAAAAAGGGTTTTCAAAATTCCAAACGCGGCACCTGCAATCCGGTTTACAAAGCCAAGGGCAGCAATCTCAATAACTTTTTCAATTGATTTGCCGATAAGGTGGACAAGGATTACAATAATTAAAAAGCAAATGGCATAAGCCGCAATGAAGAGCAGGGTTGAATGACCGCCAAACATATGCTGGAGATTAATTGCCAGGTTGCCTGCATATTTTAGTGAGAATATAATTCCCAGCACAAGGCCGGCCAACGATGCCACCCCAATAATGAATCCTTTCGAGAAGCCTTTAATGGCTGAAATTCCCAAAAAGATCAGGAGAATGACATCAAAATAATTCATAGAATCGGGCTTTACTTTTGCTTAAGCTTCCTGGTTAATTCGGTGGCAAAAACAAATTCATTCAGTTCGGGGTTATCACTGGTCAGTACTGTGTCTTTATCGCCTTGCCACCATAGTTTTCCTTTGTGAATAAACGCGATTTTATCACCGATTTCGATCACGGAGTTCATATCGTGGGTATTAATAACCGTGGTCATGTTATACTCCTGAGTTATCTCGCTGATCAGGTTGTCAATAACATTGGCGGTGTGTGGATCGAGGCCTGAGTTTGGCTCGTCGCAGAAAAGATATTTCGGGTTCATGGCAATGGCCCTGGCAATGGCGACCCGTTTTTTCATTCCACCGCTGAGCTCGGCAGGCATAAGTTTATTCACATTTTCCAACTTTACCCTGGAGAGGCAAAAATTTGCCCTGTCGCGCTTTTCTGAGGGTGTTTGTTCGGTGAACATCGACAAAGGGAAAATAATATTATCTTCAACAGTCATCGAATCAAAAAGAGCGCCTCCCTGAAAAAGCATCCCCAGTTCCTGGCGTATCACTTTCATTTCGTCGAACGACATGCGGGAGAAAACCCGTTCATCATACATTACCTTGCCAAGGTCGATTTCAAACAGGCCGACCAGGCATTTCATCAGCACAGTTTTACCCGAACCACTCTGGCCGATGATAAGGTTACATTTTCCGGTTTCGAACCGGGCAGAAACGGAATCAAGTACAAGGTGATCACCAAACGACTTGGACACATTGACGGCTTCGATCATGCCAGCAGGAGTTTGGTTAGTATGAGGTTAAAAACAATAATAGCCATGCTACTGTGCACAACGCCCTTGGTACTGGCAGCGCCCACTTCCAGGGCCCCACCCTTGGTATAAAAACCGTGGTATCCCGAAATAGAAACAATCAGGAAGGCAAAAACCACCGATTTAATCAGCGCATAATAAATGTCATAGACTTCAAAAAAGGCCTTGATGCCATATATATACTCTCCTGATGGAACCAGTCCCGTGAGTGATCCGGCCAGCCAGCCGCCAAATACTGCCAGTATCATGCTTAACATGATCAGGATAGGGTTTATAAAGGTACTGGCGACAATCTTCGGGAAAATAAGGTAAGTAGCAGGATTAATCCCTATGATTTCGAGGGCATCAATCTGCTCGGTAACCCTCATGGTTCCTATCTCGGATGATATACGTGATCCTACTTTACCCGCCAGAATCAGGCTTATAATGGTGGGTGAGAACTCAAGCACCACCGATTGCCTTGTGGCAAATCCAATGGTATAAAGAGGAATTAGCGGGGTGTCAACATTAAAAGCCATCTGAATGCAAAGCACTGCACCCATAAATACAGAGATAAAAGCAACAATGGCCAATGAATCAAGGCCAAGATTCTCGATCTCAATAATAATCTGCCTGAAGTAAATTGATTGTTTTTCAGGCCTTTTAAACACCTGCCTGATAAGCAATATATACCGTCCGATATGAAATAGAAATGCCTTGATCACGGTTAGAACATTTTTGCTAAATTAGATAAAATTATTGTTGGGTCGTATCTCAATATTGAAGATGAATTAGTCGGCTTTTATCTCTAATCAGATGAAAGGAAGATTTTTAAACAGCATTTCCAAAACAATTTGCACCTGCACCAGTCAATTTAGTATTTTTGAGGTTTATAATCAAGAAATTTTATATTTCCAATGAGATTCAAACAAGGGGTTCAGTTTTCAGTTATCGTGGGGATTTGTATGTTGATATTCACGGCCTGTTCAACTCCAGCCTACAAGCAGAATAAATACAAGAAAGCGAAGCGCAACCGCGATTGTGGATGCCAGTTGCACTATAACCATACTTATACAATGCTTTGCCTGAATGAACAAAAGTAAAACCCTGAGAGAAGCGCTGGAAAATTATCTGCCTGTCGGTTGTGCAGATCTGGTTTCAGGTTGGTTTGGCAGCCACCAGGTTATATTGCGCATTACGAA
>JAAXUD010000191.1 GCA_013336205.1 Lentimicrobium sp.
GAAATTTGCACTCTCAATTCCGGCCCCTTAGCTCAGCTGAATAGAGCGTCAGATTCCGGTTCTGAAGGTCACAGGTTTGAATCCTGTAGGGGTCACCTCATAAAGCCATCGTTAAGGTGGCTTTTTGTTTTACCTTCTCTCTTATCTTTACCATCTCCGGGTGATGCATTCTCCAATTAAAACAATTTGTTTGGCATCTATTCCGGTTACTTTCTCTAATTATTGACATTATATTTCTATAAAAGTAAATGCATATAGCAAGTTTATTAAGTTTGCTGCGGGATAACTCGACATACTAATACATTACCGGGACAATGAAAACTCAGACTAAACTGCTGATCATCCTGTTTATCACAGCTGTGCTGTTTTTTACAGGGTTTCTGATAATTCTTAATATTCAGAAGAAGCAAAATGCTATTCTGGTAAATTCAGGCATTAATCAACAGCAATCCATTTTAGAAACAGCGATTAAAGCCAAATCTGATTTGGTTTATCGCACGCTTTATGATTATACCTATTGGGACGATCTTATAAATTATCAACGGCAGCCTGACGAAACCTGGGCTAGTGACAATCTTATCACCTTATTTTCTTCATTCCATGTAAATGCGGTGTGGATGTACACACTTGATATGAAACCCGTTTACGATGTAGCTATTTATGATTCAATAGAATCTAAACCGCTTCCGGTGACCAAAGATGTATTCTCTATTCTTTATAAAACAAAGTTTATTAAATACTATCAACCTTCTCCTTTTGGAATTCTTGAAGTACATGGGGCTACCATGCATTTTTCGAACGATGAAGCCCGGAATCTGCCTCCACAGGGCTACTTCTTTATGGCTAAATTACTCGACAGCACCTATCTGAAAGAAATCGAGAACCTCACCGGTGGAAAAATAGTACTCTCTGCCACTCATTCTGATTCAATAAAACCAACAGGAAACAACATTACTACAAATTATGCACTAAAAAGTTGGGACGGAAAAATTGTAGGCTACCTTAAACTTAGCCATGAATATGAATTTTTAACAGTATTTCAACGACTCTCAAATATTTCAACATTATTTCTGGCGATATTGGTGATTGTCATTATGATAATCTTTTTTATTTCATTCCATTTATTGGTTAAGGTGCCTTTAAGTGCAATTTCACAAGCACTTTTAACCCGGCAAACAGAGGAAAGGCTGAAACTCCTGAAACTGAAGGGCGAATTCAAAGAAATCGGGGAACTGATTGAAGATTATTTCGGTCAACAGGAAGCCCTCGAAACAGAAATCGAAGTCCGTAAAAAAACGGAAGCCCAAAAAGAGAAACTCATTTCAGAACTGGATACGGCCAACCGCGAACTAAAAGACTTTGCCTATATTGTTTCTCACGATCTGAAAGCTCCGTTGAGGGCAATCGGGTCCATTTCTCAGTGGATTCATGCCGATTATGCTGACAAGCTGGACGAAGATGGTAAAATGCAGCTTGACCTGCTACTTAGCCGTGTTCACCGGATGCAGAATCTGATTGAAGGTGTTTTATCCTATTCAAGGGTAACAAGGGTTAAAGAAGAAAAAGAGGAACTGGACCTTAACAGCCTGGTTAAAGAAGCCATCGAAATGGTTGCGCCTCCTGAAAAGTTTAAAATCATGGTTGACGAAAATCTGCCAACCGTGTATTTCGGCCCTACCCGCTTGCTGCAGGTATTTGAGAACCTGATAAGCAACGCAGTGAAATATAACGATAAAGATAAAGGCGAAATTGCAATTCACTTTGCAGATAAAGGGCTTTTGTGGGCATTCTCTGTTTCAGATAACGGCTCCGGAATTGAAGAGAAGTATTTTGAAAAGATCTTCCAGATTTTTCAGACTTTGAAGTCCCGTGATGAATTTGAAAGCACCGGAATCGGACTAACAATCGTAAAGAAAATAATAGAAAGCAATGGTGGCTCAATTTCTGTTGAATCTGTGCCGGGAAAAGGAACTACTTTTAATTTTACAATATTAAAATAAACTGATTAATCACCAGTCAACATGATAAAAAACAAACCAATACTGCTTGTTGAAGACGATATGATCGACGCAATGACGGTCAGAAGAGCTTTGAAAGAACTCAACGTTATTAACCCTGTAATCACTGTCGAAAACGGAGAAGAAGCACTTGAATATCTCAGGAATAATGACAATGAGATGCCTGGCATAATTTTGCTGGATTTGAATATGCCACGAATGAATGGAGTTGAATTTCTCCGGATAGCCAAAAAAGAGGAGAAATTTAAGCGATTGCCGGTTGTTGTACTTACTACATCTCTTGAAGAGATTGATCGTGTTGATACTTTTAGCCTTGGAGTCGCAGGTTATATGGTTAAACCGGTTGACTACAGGCAGTTTGTTGAAGTAATCAAGGCCATTAATATGTACTGGTCGTTGAGTGAGTTACCATAATAAAGCATTGAAACCATGGGAAACGGGCATATAAACCTGCTATATATAGAGGATGATCTGGTTGATCAGATGGCTTTCAAGCGCCTGGTCAGGGAGCAGAATCTGCCTTACAACCTTACAATTGCAAATTCGCTCAAATCTGCCAGGGAAGCTTTTTTAGGCGGAGATTTTGACATTGTGATTTCCGATTTCCTGCTGGGCGATGGTACTTCTTTTGAGTTCCTTCCTGAAATGATCAGCACAGGCACACCTGTAATAATGGTAACCGGTACAGGTGACGAAGATGTTGCCGTTAAGGCCATAAAAATGGGCGCAAGTGACTATGTAATAAAGGATATTGAGTTCGGACACCTGAAAATGATGCCGTTGATCATCGAAAGTTCAATTCAACAAAAACAAACAAAGGATAAAATCAAAAAACTCACTATGGCAGTTGAACAGAGCCCGAGCATGCTCGTGATTGCCAATAAAGAGGGTTTTATTGAATACATAAATCCCCGGTTTACAGAGATAACCGGCTACAACCTGACCGATCTTGCAGAAATAGATCTTTTCCACCATCAGGCCACACATAATGAAAACGACATTGTTTCGGAAATTAAAGAAACCTTAGCCAGGGGTGAGAAGTGGCAGGGAAATACCCTTCATGCCAGAAAATCAGGTGAATTATTCTGGGAATCGACCACTATATCAGCCATTTACGATGATGGTCATCTTACCGGCTACATTCAGGTTGGCGAAGATATAACCGAAAAAAAGAAAGCGGAAGAAGCAATCAGGAAATATTCAGAAGAATTGAGAGAAAGTAATGCCAGTAAAGACAAAATGTTTTCAATCATAGCCCATGATCTTAAAACACCCTTTAATGGATTACTTGCATTCTCAGATATATTATCCAGTGATTATGATTCTCTTTCAAAAGAAGAGATTCATGAATATATCGGTGTTATCAGAGACCTGAGCCAAAATACATTCAACCTGCTGGAGAAACTTCTGCAATGGTCGAGGTTGCAAACCGGCCGGATGGAATTTGTCCCGACAGAATTTCCCCTCTTTAAGATTGCAGAAGCCGTGATAAATCTCCTTTCAGCTAATGCAAGAGGAAAAAATATTGACCTTGGCTTTGACATTGACCCTCAACTACACATCATTGGCGACCAGAATATGATAAACGCCATTTTTCGCAATCTTACCTCAAATGCCATAAAGTTTACGCCAGAAAATGGATCGGTAAAAATAAGTGCTGCAGAAATAGCTGATTCCATGGCCGAAGTTACTGTTTCAGATACCGGTATCGGTATAAACGCCTGCGATCTTGGCAAACTTTTCAGAGTCGAAAAGCAGCATAGTACTAAAGGTACCAGAGGCGAATCCGGAACCGGGCTGGGGCTTTTACTCTGCAAAGAGTTTGTTGAGCGCCATGGCGGGTTAATCAGGGTAGAGAGTGAAACTGGCAAAGGGAGCCGGTTTATTTTTACACTTCCACTGGTAAACAGGGATTAGCTGATGTTAACAGCTAAAAAATAACGATTTTGCAATTGTAATCATACATCTATATATTTGCATACATTGGATTGTTCATTTAGCAACCTTGGATTGATCTGTTTTTTGTTAACATTAAATTAACAAAACTGTAGGTTTGTTGTTATTAAGTGGTCAAGTCTTAAAGGGCTCTGGAAATTTTCAGGCTAATTTATTGATAATGTAATGTATGATCAAAAAAATTCTTGTCGCCAATCGCGGTGAAATTGCCCTGCGTATAATGCGGTCGTGCCGCGAAATGGGAATCCCGACTGTAGCTGTATTTTCTGATGCCGACCGCTCCTCCATGCATGTGCGGTATGCCGATGAAGCATACAATATCGGGCCGGCACCCTCGGCCGAAAGTTATCTGAATATCAATCGGATAATCGAAGCAGCTAAGAAATCAAAAGCCGATGCCATTCATCCCGGCTATGGATTTCTTTCAGAAAACGCTGAATTTTCAGAGCGTTGCCAGAAAGAAGGCATTGAATTTATTGGCCCGAATCCAGCTGCTATCAGGCAAATGGGAGATAAAATTACTGCCCGCAAAACAATGATTGCTGCCGGTGTTCCGGTTGTTCCGGGCACAGTAGATAAAATCACCGATTATGCGGAAGCCCTGAAAACCATTCGCGAAATTGGCCTTCCTGTTATGATTAAAGCTTCTGCCGGAGGCGGTGGAAAAGGAATGCGCCTGGTAAAACGCGAAGAAGACATCGAAAGTTCACTTCGTGGTGCCCGGTCAGAGGCCCAATCATCTTTTGGCGACGATGCCGTTTATGTCGAAAAATATATAGAATCACCCCACCATATCGAGTTCCAGATTCTGGCCGACAAGCATGGAAACGCCCTGCACCTGTTCGAACGTGAATGTTCTGTGCAACGACGTCATCAGAAAGTAATTGAAGAAACGCCTTCTCCCCTGCTAACACCGGCTGTCCGTGCTGAAATGGGCGCCCATGCCGTTGCAGCAGCTAAGGCTGCACATTATCATGGTGCAGGTACCATCGAATTTATTGTCGATAACAACCTCAATTATTACTTCCTTGAAATGAACACCCGTCTTCAGGTTGAGCATCCGATTACCGAAAGGGTTGTTGGAGTTGACCTGGTTAAGGAAATGATCAATATTTCAAATGGCTTGCCACTCCCTTTCAAACAGGAAGACCTGAAACAAAGCGGCCACGCCATCGAATGCCGGATTTATGCCGAAGATCCTGATCGTAATTTCATGCCCAGCCCGGGAACAATACGTCATATTACCGAACCACTCGGATTGGGCGTAAGGCATGATGGTTACGTTTATGAAGGTTATACGATTCCCATTTACTACGACCCCATGATATCAAAATTGATTGTGTGGGCAAAAAACAGGGATGAAGCCATTAGCCGCATGCGGCGCGCCCTGCATGAGTATAAAATTACCGGAGTTAAAACTTCAATTCCCTTTTTGGCAAGAATTATGGAAGCAGAGGCCTTTAAGTCGGGAAAATACAATACCCATTTTATTGAGGAGAACAGTGATTTCCTTTTTTCACCGCATGAGTGTGATGGAGTGTGCGAAGATCTGGCTCTTATCGCTGCTTTTCTGGAGCATACCCATAAACTTGAGAAAATAAAATCTGCCGGAAGCGCCGAAAAACCCGCTGCCAGCCGTTGGAAAGACCCGCAACGCGTTGCATATATTTAAACTGAAATCTTATGGCATTGGAAATAAATATCGACGGGCGAACAGCCATCGTATCAGAACTTAAACGCGAGGGTAACCTGGTTACAATTCAGGTTGACGATGAAATCTATGAAGTGGATGCGCTGAAAGTTGGCGAAGGCATTTATTCTTTACTCTACAAAGGAAAATCCTACAACCTTGAGATGATTGAAAACGGATCGCCCAGGCATTATACCGTTAATTCTTTCCACAACTCTTACCAGGTTGAAGTTATTGATGCGCAAACCCGTTATCGCCTGAGCCGCTCTAAAGGTGATTCAGCCGACAGCGGCAACACCATAGTATCTCCTATGCCGGGAAAAGTGGTAAAGATTCCTGTAAAAACAGGCGAGGCAGTAGCGGCTGGCCAAACACTCATT
>JAAXUD010000192.1 GCA_013336205.1 Lentimicrobium sp.
CCTGCAAAGACATGTTTCATTGGCCATTGCTTATGATGTCTGGGAATACTATCATACCACCGGCGATCTGGAGTTTTTGAAAAAGTTTGGCGCTGAGATGTTTCTAGATATCTGTCGTTTCTGGGCGGGTAAATCGGAGTTAAATCCGGAAACAGGTCGCTATAGCATAGCCAAAGTAATGGGACCCGATGAATTTCATGAGCAATATCATGGTTCTACAGAAGGCGGTATACGCGACAATGCCTATACAAATATCATGGTTGTCTGGGCAATCGACAAGGCATTTGAAGTGCTCAATCTCATTGGTGGTGAAGCTGTTAAGGTAAAATCAAAACTTAAACTTTCAGAGGAAGAGTTAAATCAATGGAAAGAGATTTCCAGAAAGCTGAATATTGTTATCTCTCCCGAAGGTATTATTTCTCAATATGATGGGTATTTTAACCTTAGCGAACTTGATTGGGACTATTACCGCCAGAAATACGGCAATATTTATCGCCTTGACCGCATTTTGAAAGCGGAAGGTAAGTCGGCTGACGAGTTTAAGGTTGCCAAACAGGCTGATACACTAATGGCTTTTTATAATCTTGACGATGCAGAAGTGCGTAAAATCCTGGAAGAGCTTGGTTACCAGATGAAAGATGAATACCTGAAAGAAAACCTTGCGTATTATCTTGCCAGAACTTCACATGGTTCTACATTAAGCAGGGTGGTTCATGCCCTGCTGGCGAATATGATTGGCGACCGCGATCTTAGCTGGGAACTATATCAGGATGCATTAAGCAGTGATTATAATGACATTCAGGGAGGTACTACAGCCGAGGGTATTCATATGGGTGTTATGGCCGGCACTGTTCTGATTGCAATTTATGCTTATGCAGGGTTAAATCTGCGCGGCGAGCATATCAGAATTAATCCCAATATGCCTAAGGCCTGGAAGGGGTTGAAATTTGGATTTTTATTTAGAGGTAAACGATTCATCCTTAATGTTAAAAGTGATGAAATTGAAATTAATACTTTAAGTAAAGACGAATTCAATTGTGATGTTGAAATTAATGGCAACATCTACAAATTAGTAAGCAATAGTGAATTTAAAGTAAAGCTTTAAATAAGCTATTTAATAATTTAATAATTAATATACAGAATTATGCTTAACGATATATTGTTGCTGAATAAAAAGCATGAAAATGCTGCGCAGACCATTTTTGAAAAGGTTCAGGAAGAACGCAAAGGCAAATACATTATTACCATATCAGGCGAAGTTGAAACCGGAAAATGTGAAGTCGCGCATATGTTGGGAAGACTCATGAAAAATGCCGGCATTAAAGTGAAATTGCTTCATATGGATAATTACTATAAAATTCCCCCATTGCAGCGAACCGAGTGGCGTAAGACTCACGGCATTGATTCTGTCGGTTTTGAAGAGTATGAATGGCATCTTGTATATCGCAACATTATTGATTTCAGAAGTGGTGAGAAGTCTGTTTTCCCTTGTGTGGATTTGTTTACAGACCAGATCGATCATATCACAACTGATTTTAAAGGAATTGAGGTGCTTATTATAGAGGGCTTGTATTCCGTTAAAATTGAAGATGCCAATCTGAAAGTATTTATCGAAATGACTTACCATGAAACCATGGAAGAGCAGATAAAATCAGGGAAAGAACAACTTGATGAATTCAGAATGCAGGTGCTTGAACGCGAACATCAGGTGGTTCAGTCGTTGAAACCTTTGGCTGATTTTTATCTTGATTTTGATACAGCCAGTGAGATTTTTCATTACTGAGATTAGCAAATTAGCAAATTAGCGGATTAACAGATTAGTTGATTGCGGATTTATATTGAATTTTGTCTTTGAGAATTGGAAATTGGTCCCGATAGCTATCGGGATTGGGATTTGGGAATTCAAATACTATAACTTAAAAAAATAGAAATTATGCTGGGCGATGTATTATTGATTGGCGAAAAACACGAAAATGCAGCGAAGGAAATCCTTCCTGTTATCCTGAAAAACAGGAAGAATAAATTCATGATTGCCGTTTCCGGTGAATCAGGTTCAGGTAAGACTGAATTATCGCATGTGCTGGCCAAAATGTTAAGAAAGGAAGGCATTATCTGCAAACCGATCCACATTGATAATTATTACCGCATTCATCCGCTTGAAAGAACTGAGTGGCGCAAGAAAAACGGAATTGAAACGGCAGTTGGCCTGGGTGAGTATGATTGGGAAACAATCTATAAAAACATTGATGATTTTAAGAATGACCGCACTTCAACAATGCCTTGTATCGATCTTGTGACCGAACAGGTTGATCATCTGACCACCGATTTTAAGGGTGTAGATATGATTATTGTAGATGGTTTGTATGCCATCAACACTGAAGGTATTGATCTGGGTGTTTTTATTGAACTTACCTACCACGAGACTAAAAAAGCCCAGGTTGTCAGAGGTAAAGAGCCACAGAATGAATACCGTATGCAGGTGCTGGAGCGTGAACACCAGGTAGTGCAATCACTCAGAAGTAAAGCTGATATCTTTATCAATAAAGAGTATCAGGTCGTCCCGGCTTAATTTCGGATTTCGGATTTCGGATTTCGGAATTTCGAATTAGCGGATTAAAAGATTTAATATCTCTGATTTAAGTCATCAAACTGGTTGATGCCACGGTATTGTTCCATTTTTAGACAGAATGAACAGGATATTTATTTCCCTGATTCATTCTTTTGACATAATACGCTAAATCAAAAGATTTAAATTTCTATAACACTCTGTGTTTTTTAATCACTCAGTCACACAGTCTCTAAGTCTCTATGTCCCTTTGTCTCTTACTTACAAATCCACAATATTAACGATCATAAAGTACGGTCATTAATTTCAGACGATCTTTATGCTCTGATTTGATGTCACCTTTTTTAAACCGCCATTGCCAGTTGCTATGAGGTGTTCCAGGAATGTTCATCCTGGCTTCACTACCAAGGCCAAAAACATCCTGAAGTGGTATAACTGCAATATCTGAAACAGAAGCCATTGACATGCGGATCATCTGCCAATGCACATCGCATCCGCTGCAGCCGGAATACTCATGAAATTTCTTTTTATCCTCTTCGTCAAGAAGCTTATACCAGCCCATAACTGTATCATTATCGTGGGTTCCGGTATAAACAACCGAATTAGAGGTGTAAAAATGGGGGAGGTAAGGATTGCTTTCGGTTTTATCAAAACCAAATTGCAAAATTTTCATCCCGGGCAATCCGAATTTGTCTCTGAGTTCATCAACATCAGGTGTAATAACGCCCAGATCTTCCGCAATAATAGGAAGTGATCCGGTTTTTTTTGTCAGGGCAGTAAAAAGAGCATCGCCGGGAGCAGGCAGCCATTCTCCTTCGATTGCATTTTCAGCACCAAAAGGAACTGCCCAATAGGCAGCTAATCCTCTGAAATGATCAATCCTGATAATGTTGGCCAGTTCAAGATTATACTCCATGCGCTGAATCCACCATTTGAATCCGGTTCTCTTCTGATAATCCCAATCGTAAACAGGATTGCCCCATAACTGTCCGGTTTCACTGAAAAAATCAGGCGGAACTCCGGCTACCATAACAGGTCTTAGCTTCTTGTCCAGCATAAACATCTCAGGCCTCGCCCAGGCATCAGAACTGTCAAATGAAACGTATAACGGAATATCACCTATAATGCTTACTTTCTTATCATTGGCATAAGATTTAACATAAAGCCACTGACAATTAACAACAAACTGCAGAAAGCGGTGATAACCAGTTTCCCATTTAAGCATTTTGCTGAATCCCCGCATTGCTTTTGCTTCCCTTTTCCGGATTGGTAATGGCCATTGATGCCAGGCAATGCCGCCAAAATAATCTTTTATTGCCATAAACAGGGCATAATCATCGAGCCAGAGTCGATGTCTCAGACAAAAGGAGTCAAATGCTTTTCTATCCTGATCAGGTGCTGATTCAAGAAATGATTCATAAGCCAGCCTGAAAATCCTGTCTCGTTTGCTGTTTACAAAAGCGTAATCAACCATTCCTGTATTTACGCATTTGGCCTCATGAATTACTTCGGAATGAATGAGACCCTTAAAAACAAAGTGATTGAGGTCAATGAGTACCGGATTTAAAGCAAAGGCAGAGAAACTCTGGTAAGGTGAATCTCCCGGACCGGTAGGACCTAAAGGAAGGATTTGCCAGAGACTTTGTCCTGCTTCAGCAAGAAAATCGATGAATTTAAAGGCTTCAGGGCCAAAATTACCAATGCCAAATTCGCCCGGAAGGGAGGTTGGGTGCAGCAAGATGCCGCTTTGTCTGCGTTTATTCATGTGCCAGATTTTATTCAGATGTAAAATGACGAATTGAATGAAACGACGGTCCCTTCCATTTGTCGGATTTATAATATTTGCCTGCCTTCTCAGATTAACTCAAACTGAAGTAAGTTTAACCCGGTTAGCAGGGCAGACTATTGACGCTTACCTATTACCTTCCTGAAAAGCGGCGGGCAGGCTTTATACTTTTTACTTATACTTTGTACTTTTTACTTTTTACTTTGTACTTTGTACTTTTTACTTTTTACTTTTTACTTGAACTAGTGCTCGTCAGTTACAAACATTACGGTAACTGCAGCTATAAACATGGAAATTCCGCCGAGAACAAGCGCATAAACAGCTTCTCCTCCGAAAAGGTCACGGGTGAAAAATCCAAGTATACTTGCAGCAAGTATCTGAGGGATAACAATAAAGAAGTTAAAAATTCCCATGTAAGTTCCCATTTTATTACTAGGCAGGGCACCAGCAAGAATCGCATAAGGCATTGAAAGTATACTGGCCCAGGCCAGCCCGATTCCTACCATTGAAAGGATCAATAAATTCGGATCCTGGATAAAGTAAATCGAAATCAAACCAATTCCACCGCCCACCAATGCCAGCATATGGGTAAACTTGCGTGAAGTTCGTTTCGCAATCACCGGTAAAAGAAAGGCGACCAGCGCAGCAACCCCATTGTAAACGGCAAAACAGATGCCTACCCAGTCGGCGCCTTCGTTGAACAGGGCTGAAGTTGGGTCGGTTGTTCCGTAAATATGATTTGTAACGGCTGCGGTTGTGTATATCCACATCGCAAAAAGTGCAAACCATGAAAAAAATTGAACAACAGCCAGTTGAGCCATGGTTTTAGGCATTTTATAAAGGTCGTGCATTACAATGGCAATACCATTTTTTGTATTCCCGTTTTTTATAAGGGTACCTGAAATAAGCATCATTATCCCATAAAAGGCAATACCAACCGAGAAGATATATAGTTCTGGATGGAGATTAAAATAGAAAATCAGGTAGGAGAGTACTGCTCCGATGCTAATCCAGAGAAAACTTCTGTTAAGAAAAACCTTACCTACTTTTTGTGGTTCTGCAATTTCATCACCATGATTTTCAGTAACAATGAGTTTATCAGCTTCTGCATGCGATTTTAATTCTTCAGGCGAGTATTCTTTGGTTCGGATCACTGTCCATACCACAGCGCCCAGAAATGCGGCTGCACCGAGGTAAAAGGAATATTGAACCGATGGCGGTATTACACCTTCGGGGGCGGTATTGGCGATGCCAAACCAGTTGGTCATGATATAAGGTAAAGCAGATGCTACAACAGCACCGGTTCCAATAAAAAAGCTCTGCATGGCAAATCCTTTTGTTCTTTGCTCTGATGGAAGCATATCGCCAACAAAAGCGCGGAAAGGCTCCATCGAGATATTGATCGAGGCATCCATTATCCACAACATGCCAGCAGCTACCCATAAAGCAGGTGAGTTCGGCATAATCAGCAAAGCAATTGAGGCCATTATCGCACCTACCAGAAAATATGGCCGGCGTCTTCCAAGTCTGTTCCAGGTATTATCGCTCATATGACCGATTATTGGTTGCATGATTAGCCCGGTCACCGGGGCTGCGATCCAAAGGATAGGAATTTCATCCACTTTAGCGCCAAGCGTTTCAAAAATGCGGCTTACATTGGCGTTTTGCAGCGCAAACCCGAACTGGATACC